>DASVLM010000662.1:0-1909 GCA_036384875.1 Noviherbaspirillum sp. | reverse complement strand
TCCTTTCGTCGGGTTGCTCGCCTGTAAAAGACTTTGCGGATTTGCATCGGTTCAATGGCGGAGGTAAATATTTGTTACGGCAAACCTTTGCAGTTTTCTGCCTTGAGGATGATCAAAATGAAAAAATCCTTTGATTTCAATTACTTGAATAAAATGATTGCCTGTTATCCACAGACTTGACCACAGAATTTGTGGATAGGAACAATCCCGGGCCGCCGCAAGCAGTTTTCCCCAAGCGCAATTCGGTTGAGCGAAATCAAGCGCGAAATACAAAAAGTTGCCTGACGGACTATTGATTCGGCGCACGCAGTCGATACAATGACTTCAAGCAAGCAATTGCTATCGCCCAACGAGGACTGCCATGGAAAAAACTGTTCGGACTGCTGCAGCACGCGCAACGCACTTCAACTACAACAAGCTGCAGGCCGCTGCATGCATCACGTCGTCGGCGGCTGTCAGCATCGGGCTGATCTATTGGGCGATCAGGATGATGTTTTGAACGGCGCCAACTAATTCCCCGGAAAGCCTGCACAAGCAGGCTTTTTTCTTTTTGGCCTTTCCTGCACGTCCGTTTTCCAGTCTCCGCCGGACAGGCCTTCAGGCCGCAAAGCCCTTACCCTCGCGATTGGTTGAACCCAGTTTTTCAACCATGCGTACCAGTTGCCGGGATCTTTCAAAACATACTCGTGCTGGATGAAGCGATGTTTCCGGTCATGATCTGCGACTGCTCCTGTAATTGATGCATCAAACCCTACCGGCCCAGTTCTCCGGCAGATTTGCCGCCGATGCCGAAATGTTCCTTCGGCATTTCGGTCAGGATCACGCGCACGCTTTCCGGCTTGGCGCCAATCGCTTCATACATGGCTTCGGTGATCTTCTGAATCAACAGACGCTTCTGCTCGACGGTGCGGCCTTCGAGCAAATGGATTTGGCAGATAGGCATATCAGGTCTCCTTAAACGAATCGCAGGTTGACGCTGCCCAGGTCCTGGACGCGCAGCGTGACGTTGTCGCCGGCCTTTACCGCCACCGCCTCGGTAATGCCGCCGGACAGGATCAGCGTGCCGGCCGGAATCTCCTCGCCGCGTTCGCCTAGCAGGTTGGCGAGCATTGCGATCGCCGCTGCCGGATGCCCAAGTACTGCCGCACCCGCACCGAGCGACACCACAGCGCCGTTCTTTTCCATCACCACGCCGAGCGTGCGCAGGTCGAGGTCATCGGCCGGGCTCATGCGTCCGCCCACGACGAAACGCGACGACGAGCAGTTGTCGGCCACCACGCTCTTCAAGTCGAACTTGAAATCGCGGTATCGCGAATCAATCACTTCGATCGCCGGCATCACGAAGTCGGTCGCCGCCAGCACGGTACCGATATGGCAGCCCGGCCCTTTGAGCGCTGCCTTGGTGACGAAAGCGATTTCCGGTTCGACTTTCGGATGAATCAGTTCCGATGTCTTCACTTCACCGCCTTCCGGCACGCTGAAGTAATCGGCGAGGAAGCCGAATACCGGCGTTTCCACGCCCATCTGCTTCATCTTCGCGTGCGAGGTCAGGCCCGCTTTCAAACCGACGATGCGCGCGCCGCGTGCGACCTTGCGAAGCTTGATTGCCTCCTGGATCGCATAAGCGTCGTCCCAGTCCATCTCGGGATATTCGTCGGTAATCTTCAAGGTATCGCGTGCTTCCAGCTCGCAGGTTTCGAGGTGTGCCGCAAGTTTGTCGATGGTGCTCTTGTCCATTTTCATTGCCTCGCCCCTTACAACAGACCGCGTTCACGCGCCATCGTCAACGCGGTATCTTCGATCATGTCTTCCTGACCGCCGACCATGCCGCGGCGTCCCATTTCCACCAGGATGTCGCGTGCCGGCACTTTGTATTTCTTCTCTGCGCGCTTGGCGAACAGCAGGAACG
>DASVLM010000661.1:0-8744 GCA_036384875.1 Noviherbaspirillum sp. | reverse complement strand
GAGCGGGATCAGTTGAATGCGTGTGCTGAATGCTCCGATGCGCCCTGGAAGCAGCCCGTATCCCATGCCTTCGCTAACGAGATTGATGAGGGAGAAGATATCGCTGACTTCCATCGCAATCTGTGGCGTGAGGCCGCCGCGCTCGAAAGCTTTGAGGAAGTTCTGCGAGGTGACGAAACCCTCCTTCAGCGCGAGGAATTTCGCGTCCTTCATCTGCGCCAGGTCGATTTCCGTTTGATTCGCGTACGGCGAGCCGACGGGCGCTGCCAGGTACATGGTGTCTTCGAATAACGGCACCGATACGAGGTCATTGCTCGTCACGGGTTCGATCAGCCCGATGATGATTGCATCCAGTTTTCCTTCACTCAGACCGCGCAGCAAGTCGCGGTTCGAACCCATCGTGAGGTTGATGTCCAGCGTCGGCTTGCGCAGCTTCAGCCCGACCACCACCCTGGGAACGCAATGCAAGGTCAGCGAGTACAGCGAACCGAGCTGGAGCCGCGGCGCATTGAAGCCGGCGACATCGCGCGTGCGCCGGATGCCCTCTTCGCAGGCTTCGATCGCGTCCTTCGCATGCTCGGCAAACACATAGGCGGTTTCGAGCGGAATCAGGTTGCGTCCCTCGCGCCTGAACAGCGGGCAACCCAGCCCCTCTTCCAGCGAATGCAGAGCGCGATGCACGCTAACGGCGCTTTGTCCAAGCACTTCCGAGACCCGGGCGAGGTTGTTCACCCGCATGAAGGTAAGAAAAACCTCCAGTTTCTTTAACGTAATCTCTTCGTTGATTGTCATGGCACTCCCCGTGTTGCCACCTGCATCATTAACTTGAGCGTAATGATCTCACGCCGAGGTTGATTGATGCACAGCGCCTCTCCCAATATCGTGCTTCCACGATCAAGGCATCGCTGGAGACGCAATGAAGACGGAAACACAACTGAAACCGCAATGGGACCGGCGGCGGCAGGAGAAGCGGCGCCGGCTGGCGCTGGCGCGGCCGTTCGCCGAGGGGCGGGTCATCGCCACCGGAAATATCGTCGCCGCGCTGGAGGCGCTGATTTGTCCGGGCGACCGTGTCGTGCTGGAAGGGAATAACCAGAAGCAAGCCGACTTCCTGGCGCGCGCATTGACAGGAATGAACCCAGACAAGGTCAATCATCTGCATCTGATCATGCCGGCCGTCAGCATGCCGGAGCACCTGGACCTGTTTGAACTGGGCATCGCGCGCAAGCTGGATTTCGCCTATGCCGGCGCGCAAAGCCTGCGCATCTCGCAATTTCTCAAGGACGGCCTGCTCGAGGTCGGCGCCATCCATACCTATGTCGAGCTGTATGCGCGGCTGTATGTGGACCTCACGCCCAATGTCGTGCTGGTTGCGGGCTACAAGGCGGACCGGCAGGGCAACCTTTACACCGGCCCCAGCACCGAGGACACGCCGGCCCTGGCCGAGGCCGCAGCTTTCCGCGACGGCATCGTGATCGCCCAAGTCAACGAGATCGTCGATGACCCGGCCGACCTGCCGCGAGTCGATATTCCCGGATCATGGGTCGACTTCGTGGTGAAGTCTGATAAACCCTTTTTCATCGAGCCGCTGTTCACGCGCGACCCGCGGCTGATCAAGCCGGTCCATGTACTGATGGCGATGATGGCGATTCGCGGTGTCTATGAGCGCCACGAAGTGCAATCGCTGAACCATGGCATCGGATTCAATACTGCGGCGATCGAACTGCTGTTGCCTACCTACGGCGAACGACTGGGCCTAAAAGGCAAAATCTGCAGGAACTGGACGCTGAATCCTCATCCGACATTGATCCCTGCGATCGAATCCGGCTGGGTCGAAAGCGTGCATTGCTTCGGTGCCGAATTGGGGATGGAACATTATGTCGCCGCGCGCCCCGACGTGTTCTTCACCGGACGCGATGGCTCAATGCGTTCCAACCGCCTGCTATGCCAGCTCGCCGGACAATATGCTGTCGACCTCTTCATCGGCTCGACACTGCAGATGGACGGCCTGGGCAATTCCTCGACCGTGACCCGAGGCCGCCTGACGGGTTTCGGCGGCGCCCCGAACATGGGCCACGATCCGCACGGAAGACGGCATGCAACGCCAGCCTGGCTCGACATGGTCGAGACAGCTGACCCGATGGCACGCGGCAAGAAGCTGGTGGTGCAGATGGTGGAAACCTTCCAGGACAACGGCCAGCCCAGCATCGTCGAAACCCTGGACGCGGTGCAGGTCGGCCACGATAGCGGAATGCCGCTTGCGCCGGTCATGATCTACGGCGACGACGTGACCCATGTGCTGACTGAGGAAGGCATTGCCTACCTGTACAAGGCGCGCTCGCTGGAAGAGCGCAAAGCGATGCTAGCAGCGGTGGCCGGCGTGACGCCCGTCGGCCTGCGCCATGACCCCAAGGAATCCGAGCGCATGCGCCGCGAAGGATTGATTGCGCTGCCGGAGGATATCGGCGTGCATCGCGCCGAAGCGACCCGCTCGCTGCTGGCGGCGAAAAGCATTTCCGACCTGGTGGACTGGTCGGACGGCTTGTACGAGCCTCCCGCAAAATTCAGGAGCTGGTGATGAATGCGCTCACGCTCCCCAAAGCGGATATGCAATCCGAGGCTTGCGACTCTGGCATGACATTGCTGGCTGATATCGCCGTATCGGCGCTCATGGACGAAGCGACGCTCACGCCGAAACCGGGGCTTGTCGACTTGCGCAGCCGCGGTGCCCACCAGGACATGGACTGGCTGCTGATGTGCCATTCTGCTCGCACCCTGCATCCCACCTTTTACGACCTGGCCGAGGCCGGTCGCCGGATATCCGATCCGCTTGCGCTGCGCGAGCAACTCGGGCAGATCGGCCGGCAAGGAGAAGCTGCAATGCTGCAGGCAACCGGCGGCGTCAATACACACCGTGGGGCGATCTGGGCGCTCGGCTTGCTGGTGGCCGCGGCTGCCCAGGACGATGGCAAAGCGAGACCGGAAGCAGTCGCCCGGCGTGCGGGCTCCATCGCCCGCTGCCCAGACCGCTTCGCGCCAACCCGCACCGGCCACAAGGGCGAAATCGCATGCCGACGCTACGGCGTAGGCGGCGCGCGCGCGCAAGCCCAGGCAGATTTCCCGCATGTGATCCACCTCGCCCTGCCATGCCTGCATAGCTCGCGCATGCGCGGCGACGATGAGTTGACCGCGCGGTTAAATAGCCTGCTCGCGTTGATCGCGGAGCTCGACGATACCTGCGTGTTGTCGCGGGGCGGAACTTCCGCGCTGGTGCAGGTGCAGGAAGGCGCGGCAAGGGTTCTTGCGGAAGGCGGAGCTGGTAGCGCCGAGGGCAGGCATGCGTTGCATCGCCTTGAGCAGATGCTGATCGAGATGAACGTATCGCCCGGCGGAGCAGCAGACCTGCTCGCTGCGACGCTGTTCCTGGATCGCCTCTCGCAGCAGTCACCCAACTGAATTGCATGGAGCAGACAATGGAAAAAATTTTTCGACAATATCCGGCCGGCGCACCCGCGTCGCGGCGAGCGCTGGCCGGTGTCGTAGGTTCAGGCGATCTCGAAGTGCTGCTTGAGCCGAACAGCGCCGGCACGACCACGATAGAGGTCAACACCTCGGTCAATGGCAAGGGGCAGACCTGGAACGCCGTGCTGAGCCGCATATTCTCCGTCGGCGGCTTGCCTGCGATGAAGATCGAAATCAATGATTGCGGTGCGACGCCCGGTGTCGTCCGCATGCGGATAGAACAGGCCATCGAGGAGGCAAGGCAGCCATGAACATGCACGACTTGCTGATGCGCGACAGCTTCATCGAACTCGACGCCCGTTGCCGCGCCCGGGCGTTGCTGGATCCTGGAACAGGACGTGAACTGGCGGGGCCATTCGACCGCATCAAGTCACCCTGGCTGGAACGCCAGGGGATCTCTCCCCAGGCTGATGACGGCGTGGTGGTCATCAAAGGCAACATCGACGGGCATCCATCCGTGGTGCTCGCGATCGAAGGCGCTTATCAGGGCGGCAGCATGGGCGAGGTCGGCGGCGCGAAGATTGCCGGTGCTCTCGAACTCGCCGCGGACGACAACCGCAAGGGTATTCCTACCTGCGCGGTGATATTGTTCGAGACCGGCGGCGTTCGCCTGCAGGAAGCCAATCTTGGACTGGCTGCCATCGCCGACATCCATGCGGCAATTGTCGACCTGCGCCGCTACCAACCGGTCATCGGGGTCAGTGCAGGCACCGTGGGTTGCTATGGCGGCATGTCGATTGCGGCGGGCCTGTGCAGCTACCTGGTGCTGACTCGGGAAGCGCGCCTTGGCCTGAACGGACCGCAGGTCATCGAGCAGGAAGCCGGCATTGCCGAATTCGATTCCCGCGACAAGCCCTTCATCTGGAGCTTTACCGGGGGCGAACAACGCTGCCGGTCCGGGCTGGCGGATGCCTTCGTGCAGGACGACGCTGCACAAATCCGTGCAACGGTTGCCAAGTACATCGCGTGCGGTGTGCCGCAACGCCACCGCAGCGACATGGTGCAGGAATACCTGGCCTGCCTGGAACAGATCGACAAGAGCAAGCAACCCACGCCGGAGCAGGTGCGTGAAATCTATGGCAAAGGAATCGCCTCATGAATACGGTGTTCAATGACAGCCGGGGCAGGACCTGGTTTGACAGGCTGAGCGGCAATACCCCTCTCCTTCCGGACTATCCGGCTTCGGTCAAGGTGGCCGACGCAAAGATCGCCGGAAACCCAGCGCGCTTGATTGCGGTCGTGCCCGACCCGGATAACCCGTTTCCACGCGCCCGCAACGGCGAAGTAGGCCTGCTTGAAGGATGGCAGCTTGCAAGAGCCGTGCGGGAGCTGGTTGCCGCCGAGCGCGACCGCCAACACAAAAGCGCAATCGTCGCGGTGATCGATGTGACCAGCCAGGCTTATGGCCGGCGCGAGGAAGCCTTCGGCATCCACCAGGCACTGGCCGCAGCGGCGGCTGCCTATGCCGATGCGCGGCTCGCCGATCACCCGGTGATCGGGCTGATTGTCGGCAAGGCCATCTCCGGCGGCTTCCTGGCCCATGGGTATCAAGCCAACCGCCTGATCGCCTTCGACGATGCCGGAGTCATGGTGCATGCAATGGGCAAGCAGTCCGCCGCACGCATCACCATGCGCACGGTCGAGGCGTTGGAGAGCCTCGCCGCAACGGTTCCGCCCATGGCTTACGACATCGTGAACTACGCATCGCTTGGCCTGTTGTGGCGCACCCTGAAACTGGCCAATCCGGACCAGCCCGGCAGTGCCGATGTAGCCATGGTGAGCAGCGCGCTGGAACAGGCGATTGCCGACATCCTGGAAGATCCGGAGCGTGGCCTGAACAGCCGGCTGGGTGCACAGAATCGTATGGCCAGCGCCAGGGTTCGTGAAGCGTTGCGCCGGCAGTGGACCGAGACTGCGCATCAGCGATAGCCGTCACTGCAATAACGCCGACTACAAGACGATCCAATCATTTTTGAAAGAGACAAACATCATGATGAACTACGGGACCGCCCTGGTCGCGGCCTGCCATCCTTGCATCGTCCGCACCGGTGTTTCGTCCTCATGACTTGTTGTGGGTGGCGGATCGGCATGCGCTGCAAACATCCACACCCCTGCCTGCGTGGGCCAACGCGGAATGGATGGCACGTGCTCCCGTGGTGGTGCGGCGTGAGACAGTGGAGGGTGCGGCATTGATCCCGGTAGGCTTGCGTGGCAGGGAGCGCAGCGAGCGCGTGGGCGCGTATCTGGAGCCCGGCGCCGTCCTGCGCCAGGCAAGCCCGGAATCGCTGGCGCGGGAAGCGGCATGGCGCCGGATGCCGGGCCTCGCGCACCTGCCTGCTGCCGCAACACTGGAGCGCATTGCCCCGACGCTTGACGGGAGCGGACTGTCCTGGGGGCCGATCGGCAGCATGGGCTTCGCGCTGGCAAGCGGATTGCAGGTACTGCGGCCGCAGAGCGACCTGGATATTCTCGTGCGTTGCGATGCGCCCTTCACGCAGGAGCAGGCACGCCTGCTCGCCGGCATGCTCGACGGCCATGCCTGCCGCATCGACATGCAGATCGATACCCACCATGGCGGTTTTGCATTTTCCGAATGGGTCAGAACCAAGGGCCGCGTGCTGCTCAAGACCGGGCACGGCCCCTTTTTGACCAGCGACCCTTGGAATCGAACAGGCTGGCTGGATACTCCGGCCAGGAACGCGGCATGAGCGTACTCTTTACCTTCCCCGGCCAGGGCGCGCAGCGTCCCGGCATGCTCCACCGCCTGCCCGAACATCCGGATATCGCCCGCACCCTGGCCGAAACCCGGGCCGTGCTCGGTGTGGACCCGCTGCAGCTCGATACGCCGGAGGCACTGTCATCCAGCCGGGCGGTGCAACTCTGCCTGCTCGTCGCCGGCGTAGCGATGGCACGCAGGCTGGCAGCGTCCGGCGGTCAGCCGGACATGGTGGCTGGCCTTTCCATCGGCGCCTATCCGGCGGCAGTCATTGCCGGCGCCCTGCATTATCAGGACGCGGTTTCCCTCGTCGCACAACGCGGCGCGTTGATGGATGAAGCCTATCCGCATGGTTTTGGCATGGCAGCGATCGTCGGCCTCATGCAGCAGCAACTCGAAGCCCTGATCGCACAAGTCCACACCAGCAGCAGCCCGGTATATCTTGCCAATCTCAACGCGGAGCAGCAGTTCGTGATCGCCGGCGCGGATGACGCCCTGCTTGCCGTCGTGGAGCTGGCGATATCGCGAGGTGCCGCCAAGGCAGAGCGACTCGCAGTCAGCGTGCCTTCGCACTGCGCATTGTTTGACGCGGCGGCGGCCGACATGCGCGCCGCTTTTTCCCGCGTTGAAGTACGGCGGCCTCGCATCGCCTTCCTCAGCAGCAGTGCAGCCCGCCTGCTGTCGGAGCCGGCACGCATCGCCGAAGATTTGGCCGGCAACATGGCGCGACAGGTGCATTGGGGCGACACCGTTCGCCTTGCCTGGGAACGCGGTGCTCGTCTCGCAGTGGAAATGCCGAGCGGAGTAGTGTTGACCCACCTGACAGCCCCGGTCTTCCGGGACGGCCAGGTTGTTTGCTGCGAGAACACGCCAATCGATACTGTCCTCGCGTTGATCGCGAGAGCGGCTCGCGCCTGAAACTCTTTATGTCGCCTTGCCCTGCTTCTCGCGATACATGGCCTTGTCGGCGTGTCTAAGCAGGGTTTCTGCTTCCAGGCCGTCATCGGGATACAGCGCGATCCCGATGCTAGCCATGGTCTGCAAGGAATGGCCCTCGATGTCGAGCGGTTGCTGAGTGGTGCTGCGGATTTTTGCTGCAACGGAAAGGGCATCATCGAGGCCATGCACGTTTTCCAGCAACACCACGAACTCGTCACCGCCCATGCGCGCGACGGTGTCCTCTTCGCGCACGCTGCCCACCAGCCGGCAGGCGAATTCCATCAACAGGCGATCGCCCGCCGCATGGCCGAGACTGTCATTGACCAGCTTGAAGTTGTCGATGTCGACATACAGCATCGCCGCGCGGGTACGGCTGCGCCTGGACCTCGCCAGCGCGGAATGCATCCGGTCCTGGAACAGGCGACGGTTGGGCAGGCCGGTCAATTCGTCATAGCGTGCGGCATGCAGCAGTTCCGCATTCAAGCGGCTGCGCTCGATGGCGGCGGCAACCTGCGCCGATACGAACTGCAGCAGTTCCACATCCTTGTCGGCATAAGCAGTGCCGGGATGGCTGTGCAGGATCAAGGCGCCGATGGCTTCCTGCAGCCCGGTAAGCGGCATCGCAAGCCAGGAAATATTGCCTCCGGCCGAGGACTCCAGGCGCAGCACCGGCCGGCCGCTGCGCAGCACGGCATCGCCATGCCGCCGCGCCTCCGCCTCCTGCGCCAATGGCGAGCGGCCCTGCGCATCGGCCTGATAAACAAAATCGAGCTGTCCGCTCTTTTGGTCGAGTATGGCAACGGCAAATCCGGCGACTGGCAACAGTGAAGCGACGATCTGGTGGGTTTTGCGGAACAGCGAGGGAAAGTCGCTCTCGGTATGCGCCGCTTCCGAGAGGGCATAAACGGCAGCCTGGCGCTCTTCTGCGTGTTTGCGCTCGGTGATGTCGCGCGCCACGCCGATCCGCAACCGGTCAGCTTCCGACCATCGCGCCGACCACATGAGATGGACCAGCGTACCGTCCTTGCGCACATACCGGTTTTCGAAGCCGATGCGCAGCTTGCCAGAGATGACTTCACTAGCCTCGTTGCGCGTCTTTTCGCGATCCTCGGGCGCGACGAAATCGATCATCGGATTCCCCGTCATTTCTTCCGGCGTATAGCCAAGGATGCGCTCGCACGCCGCGCTGGCATAGACGATGATTCCCTGCATATCGACCAGGAATACCGCGTCGAGCAGCATGTCGGTGATGCGCGGAGGAAGGCCCTGTGTAATCGTTTCCATTCGGAAAGAATACTATCAATCGCCCTTCCGTGTCGTGGTGCGCGTCAAACAATGTGCACTGCGCTTACTCCGCCGCCGCATGCACCTGCACCGGCGCCGCACCGGGTTTCCGGCGGCGCAAGAGGAACACCAGCGGTAACATGAAGACGAAGCTCCAGGTGATCAGCTGGAATACATCGATCATCGCCAGCATCTGTGCCTGCTCGCCGATCCGCTGTGCCAGCAGCGCAATGCCGCGCGGGTCGGTCGGCGACAGGTGCAAGCCTTGCAGATAATGCCGTAC
>DASVLM010000660.1:0-5938 GCA_036384875.1 Noviherbaspirillum sp. | reverse complement strand
TGCCGCTTCCGCGCCTGCAATCGTGGTGTACGTGGTTGCGCGGGCCAACAGCGCCGAGGTACGAATGGCACGCGAATCGTTGATCGCGGTCCGCTTTTCCTCGACGGTGTTAATCACCATCACGATCTCATTGTTCTTGATCATGTCGACGACGTGCGGACGGCCTTCCACCACCTTGTTGACCGGCGTTACCGGAATACCGGCGGCGCTGATCGCGGCAGCTGTGCCCTTGGTCGCCACCAGCGTGAAACCAAGCTCGGCCAGGTCCTTTGCCACCTGAACGGCACGCGGTTTGTCGCTGTTCTTGATGGACAGGAACACCTTGCCCGATTTCGGCAATTTCACTCCGGCACCAAGTTGCGACTTCACAAACGCTTCACCGAAAGTCTTGCCCACGCCCATCACTTCCCCGGTCGACTTCATTTCCGGCCCGAGAATGGTATCTACGCCCGGGAACTTGTTGAACGGGAAAACGGCTTCCTTGACGCTGTAGTACGGCGGTACGACTTCGGTCGTAATGCCTTGGCTGTCGAGCGACTGCCCGACCATGCAGCGTGCGGCGATTTTCGCCAGTTGCAGACCGGTAGCCTTGGAAACGTAAGGTACGGTACGCGAGGCACGCGGATTCACTTCCAGCACGTAGACAATGTCCTGCAACTTGCCATCGATTTCATGTTGCTGGATCGCAAACTGCACGTTCATCAGGCCGATTACGTTCAAGCCTTTGGCCATCAGCGAGGTCTGGCGCTTCAGTTCGGCGATGGTTTCCTGCGACAGCGAATAGGGCGGAAGCGAACAAGCGGAGTCGCCTGAGTGCACGCCAGCTTGTTCGATATGTTCCATCACGCCGCCGATAAAGGTGCGCTGGCCATCGGAAAGGCAATCCACGTCCACCTCGATCGCATCGTTCAGGAAGCGGTCGAGCAGCACCGGAGAATCGTTCGAAACCTTCACCGCTTCGCGCATGTAGCGCTCGAGGTCGCGTTGCTCGTGCACGATTTCCATCGCGCGTCCGCCCAACACATAGGAAGGACGAACCACCAGCGGATAGCCGATTTCCTGCGCGAGCTTCAGCGCATCCTCTTCGGTGCGTGCCGTACGATTCGGCGGCTGACGCAGGCCAAGTTCGTTCAGCAGTTTCTGGAAACGCTCGCGGTCTTCCGCGGCGTCGATCATGTCGGGCGAAGTGCCGACGATAGGCACGCCGTTAGCTTCAAGGTCGAGCGCCAGCTTCAGCGGCGTCTGGCCGCCGTACTGCACGATCACGCCGTAGGGCTTTTCCTTGTCAACAATTTCGAGCACATCTTCCAGCGTCAGCGGTTCGAAGTAGAGACGGTCGGAGGTATCGTAGTCGGTCGACACGGTTTCCGGGTTGCAGTTGACCATGATGGTCTCATAACCATCTTCGCGCATTGCGAGTGCCGCATGCACGCAGCAGTAATCGAACTCGATGCCCTGGCCGATACGGTTCGGACCGCCGCCCAGCACCATGATCTTTTTCTTGTCGGTCGGCTGCGATTCGCACTCTTCGTCGTACGTCGAATACATGTAAGCGGTCTTGGTCGCGAATTCCGCGGCGCAGGTATCGACGCGCTTGTAGACAGGGCGAACCCCGAGTTCGCGACGCTTCTCGCGCACCGCCTTGTCGGTCGTCTTCAGCAGCTTGGCGAGGCGACGGTCGGCGAAGCCCTTCTGCTTCAGCTTGAACAGTGTGGCCTTGTCGAGCGCTTCCAGAGTCTGGCTTTCCAGCCACAGTTCGATGTCGACAATTTCCTTGATCTGGACGAGGAACCACGGATCGATGTGCGTCAGCTGATGCACTTCTTCCAGCGAGAAACCTTCTGCAAATGCATCGCCCACATACCAGATGCGTTCAGGGCCGGGTTCGCCGAGCTGTTCTTCGATGGTTTCGCGATCCTTTGTCTTTTCATTCATGCCGTCGACGCCGACTTCGAGACCGCGCAGCGCCTTCTGGAACGATTCCTGGAAGGTGCGACCGATCGCCATGACCTCACCAACGGATTTCATCTGCGTGGTGAGGTGGCTGTCTGCCGTCGGGAATTTTTCGAATGCGAAACGCGGCACTTTGGTGACGACGTAATCGATGCTCGGCTCGAACGAAGCCGGCGTTGCACCACCTGTAATCTCGTTGCGCAACTCGTCCAGCGTGAAACCCACGGCGAGTTTGGCAGCAACCTTCGCAATCGGAAAACCGGTCGCCTTCGATGCCAGCGCGGAAGAACGCGATACGCGCGGGTTCATTTCGATGACGATCATGCGACCATCCTTCGGATTGATCGCGAACTGCACGTTCGATCCGCCGGTATCGACGCCAATTTCGCGCAGCACCGCGATCGAGGCGTTGCGCATGATCTGGTATTCCTTGTCAGTCAGCGTCTGCGCCGGCGCAACAGTGATCGAATCGCCAGTGTGCACGCCCATCGGATCAAGGTTTTCGATCGAGCAGATGATGATGCAGTTGTCCTTCTTGTCGCGGACCACTTCCATCTCGAATTCCTTCCAGCCGATCAACGATTCCTCGATCAACAGTTCGGAAGTCGGCGAAGCTTCGAGACCGCGCTTGCAGATGGTCTCGAATTCTTCAGGGTTGTAAGCGATGCCTCCACCGGTGCCGCCCATGGTAAAGGAAGGACGGATGATGACCGGGAAGCCGATTTCCTTTTGCACCGCCCACGATTCTTCCATCGTGTGCGACACGCCGGAACGCGCAGAACCGAGTCCGATCTTCGTCATCGCCTGCTTGAACTTCGAGCGATCTTCCGCCTTGTCGATGGCTTCCGGCGTCGCACCGATCAGCTCGCACTTGTACTTGTCGAGCACGCCGTTGCGATGCAGATCGAGCGCGCAGTTCAGCGCCGTCTGGCCGCCCATGGTCGGCAGGATCGCGTCAGGACGTTCCTTGGCGATGATGCGTTCGACAACCTGCCAGGTGATCGGCTCGATGTAGGTGACGTCGGCCATCTCCGGGTCGGTCATGATGGTCGCCGGGTTGCTGTTGACGAGGATGACCTTGTAACCCTCTTCGCGCAACGCCTTGCATGCCTGTGCGCCGGAGTAGTCGAATTCGCACGCCTGGCCGATGATGATCGGGCCGGCGCCAATGATCAGGATGCTTTTGATGTCTGTGCGCTTAGGCATTTTTGTGTTTCTCCATCATCGCCACGAAGCGATCGAACAGGGGAGCGATGTCATGCGGGCCGGGCGAGGCTTCCGGGTGGCCCTGGAAGCAGAACGCGGGCTTGTCGGTACGCTCGAAGCCTTGCAGCGAGCCGTCGAACAGTGATACGTGCGTCACGCGGCAGTTGGACGGCAGCGTTGCCTGGTCCACCGCGAAACCGTGGTTCTGCGAGGTGATCATTACCTGCTTGGTATCGAGGTCCTGCACCGGGTGGTTTGCGCCATGATGGCCGAACTTCATCTTCAATGTCTTTGCGCCGGAAGCCAATGCCATGATTTGATGGCCGAGACAGATGCCGAATGTCGGGATGCCGCGCTCGATCAGTTCCTTCGTTGCCTTGATGGCGTAGTCGCAGGGTTCCGGATCGCCGGGGCCGTTCGACAGGAAGATGCCGTCCGGGTTCAGTGCCAGTGCGTCTTCCGCAGTCGCTTGCGCCGGCAGCACGGTAACCTTGCAACCGCGCTGCGCCAGCATGCGCAGGATGTTGTACTTCACGCCGTAGTCGAAAGCGACCACATGGAATTTCGGCGACGTCTGCTGGCCGTAGCCATTACCGAGCGTCCACTCGGTTTCGGTCCAGACGTAAGACTTGGTTGTCGACACGACCTTCGCCAAATCCATGCCGGCGAGACCGGGGAAGGACTTGGCCAATGCCAGCGCTTCTTCAATGGTCGCCGATTCGCCCGCAACGATGGCGCCGTTCTGAGCGCCCTTCTCGCGCAGGATGCGCGTAAGCTTGCGAGTATCAATGCCTGCGATGCCGACCACGTTCTCGGCCTTCAGGTAGTCGGACAGCGAACGCTGCGAACGGAAATTGGAGGTCAGCAGCGGCAGATCCTTGATGATCAGGCCGGCTGCGTGAATCTTGCTCGCTTCGACGTCTTCTTCATTGACGCCGACATTGCCGATATGAGGATATGTGAGGGTGACGATCTGGCGGCTGTAGCTGGGATCGGTCAGAATTTCCTGGTAACCGGTCATGGCCGTGTTAAACACGACTTCACCGATCGTATGACCGGTGGCACCGATGGAAAAACCTTGGAAAATCGACCCGTCTGCAAGCGCTAGGATGGCCGGAACTGATTGGCCAGAAAAAAATGGCAGCAAGGGTAACTCCTGAGATTGTTACCGCCGCTGCGCCGCGCCAGAACGACCGTCGACCAAACGGCATGCGCTGGGTGTCGTGGGTCTTTTCGGGACGAGATGGGATGGGGTATGCGCTACGGCGGACTGATTTAGATAAACCTCAAGATTATAGCCAAGAACGACCTTTCCTGCAAATCTGTAAGCATGCCGTAAGGTGCTCTCGGGCCGTAGCGCAGGGATGAAAATTCAGGAAAGCGCAGCGATTCCGGCCTTTGCAATCTGCGCATCTTCGGTCGATTTGACGCCCGAGACACCAACTGCACCAACGCACTGGCCATTTACCACGATCGGCACGCCGCCTTCGAGCATTCCCTCAATTTCGGGGGCCGTGGTGAAGGACACACGACCGTTGTTGATCATGTCTTCATATACTTTGCTTTCGCGGCGTCCAAGTGCCGCCGTCCTGGCCTTGGCCGGAGCGATATAGGCTGACACAGGTGCAGCGCCGTCGAGTCGTTGCAGCCACAGCGGATGTCCGCCGTCATCGACGATGGCAATGGTGACGGCCCAGCCGTTTGCGCGCGCTTCGGCTTCCGAGGCAGCGGCGATCTTCCTGACGTCTTCCACGTCCAGAAATTGTTTCGATTGCATGGTTTTCCGGGAAATAGGGTTCAAAGATGTATTGCAGGCCGAAACTTTACCTGAATATGCCGGTTTCCGTTTTGCCGCGCGTCGGAGCACGAACCGCCGTCGACCGCCAAGCATGGTTGGCCAGGGACGCGATTGCCCTCCACGCGAGGATCTCGATAAATGATGTGCAAGACAAAAAGATAACGCGATGTAAGCGCTTTTGACAGCCCTGCCCGAATCACTTACATTGCCAACGACACCCGCGCCAATATTGCATCAATGACAACCATCCATCGTTGGCTCCCTCAACAGCTTCTTCGCGCCATTACCGCTGCCGCGCTGGCTTGTTGTGTATCCGCACCGGTGCTGGCCGATCCGGCCCTGCCCGAAACACCTACTGCCTTGGCGCGCCTGCATGACCTGACCTCCCGCGCGTCCGACCTGGTGAAAGAGGCAATGACAATGATCGGCATCCGCTACAGGTATGGCGGCACTGCGCCGGAAAGCGGCCTGGACTGCAGCGGACTGGTTCGCTACGTATTCAAGGAAGCGCGAGGCACCGAACTACCGCGCACCTCACAGGAAATCAGTCGCCTCGGTGAAAAAGTGGACACCAAGGACTTGCAGCCTGGCGACCTGGTGTTCTACAACACCTTGCGCCGCAGCTTTTCCCACGTCGGGATCTATCTTGGCGATAACAAATTCATCCATTCCCCCGCGCCTGGCGGAGAAGTTCGTATCGAAAGCATGGATGTCGGCTACTGGAAGAAGCGCTTCAACGGCGCCCGCCGCCTCATCGATTCCCCCCAGCAGTAATCACTGCCATCTCTATTGATAGCGCTTCGCTTCCAGCTTGCGTTTGAGTTCCATCATCACTGCGCTCGCGGCCTGCTCGCCGGCCAGTATTGCGTTATTCCTTCCCTGGAAATCGCTACCCTTCATCGTGCCAAGGCGGGGCTGGATGACCACGTCAGCCTCCCGCAGTTCATACTGGTTGATGCTCTGCCCCATGATGGCAAAGGT
>DASVLM010000659.1:0-1989 GCA_036384875.1 Noviherbaspirillum sp. | reverse complement strand
TGCCGGTGTCGCTGTTCAAAGCCGAATGTCCGAGGATCGCATCCGCTACCTTGCCCATTACGATGGACTGACCGGTCTGCCAAATCGCTTCCTTTTCAAGGAGCATTTCGATCTCGCACTAAAGAGCGCCAAACGCCACGGGAAAAAATTCGCGGTGTGCTTCGTCGATCTGGACAAGTTCAAAGACATCAATGACACGCTTGGGCACGACGCCGGCGACGAAGTATTGCGGGTAATTGCACGGCGGATGCGCAGCGTGTTACGCCATACGGACAAGATTGCACGCATGGGCGGCGATGAGTTCTACGTCCTGATTGAAGATCTCAATGATGGCTTCCACGCTGCAGAGGTCGCCGGCAAATTGCTGGAAGAAGCCTGCCGAACTGTATGTGTAGGCAGTAAAGAATGCAGGCTCAGCGCGAGCATCGGAATCAGCATCTATCCGGATGATGGTTGCGATGAGCAATCACTCCTGCAAAGGGCCGACACCGCAATGTACAAGGCAAAGCAAAGCGGCAAGAACGCCTACCGCTTTTTTTCTGCAGAAGCAGACCGAACCCGCGTCACAACCTCACTGGCAGTGCAGCACGCATTGCTTGCCGCAGGATTACGATATTCATCCCATGATCAGGAGTTCGCTGTACGCGGATGAAAAAAACGCCCGGAGCTTACGCTGCGGGCGTTTCGTATTCGCGGCAGACACCGCTCGGATAAGACCTTACTGCTGCTGTTGCGCAGCACCGCCCTCTTCAGCGGCGGCAGCCTTCATGGAAAGCTTCAGGCGGCCGCGGTCGTCGGTTTCCAGAACCTTGACGCGGACCTGCTGACCTTCCTTCAGATAGTCGCCCACAGCATTCACACGTTCGTTGGCAATCTGGCTGATATGCAGTAGTCCGTCCTTGCCTGGCAAAACCTGCACGATCGCACCGAAGTCGAGCAACTTCAGCACCACGCCGTCGTAGATCTTACCCACTTCAACAGAAGCGGTCAGTTCTTCGATACGACGCTTGGCTTCCTGGCCAGCGGCAGCATCGACCGATGCGATCGTCACGATACCTTCGTCGGTGATGTCGATCTGTGTGCCGGTTTCTTCAGTCAGGGCACGGATCACCGCCCCGCCCTTCCCGATCACGTCGCGAATCTTTTCCGGATTGATCTTGATGGTGATCAGGCGCGGCGCGAAGTTCGACAGCTCCGTACGGCCATGCGGCATCGCTTCCTGCATCTTGGCAAGGATATGCATGCGGCCTTCCTTCGCTTGTGCAAGTGCAACCTGCATGATTTCCTTGGTGATGCCCTGGATCTTGATATCCATCTGCAGTGCCGTCACGCCACGTGCGGTACCGGCCACCTTGAAGTCCATGTCGCCGAGGTGATCTTCATCGCCCAGGATGTCGGTCAGAACTGCAAACTTGTTACCGTCCTTGATCAGACCCATTGCGATACCAGCGACATGCGCTTTGATCGGCACGCCGGCATCCATCAGCGCGAGGCAACCGCCGCACACCGATGCCATCGACGAAGAACCGTTGGACTCGGTGATTTCCGAGACGAGACGCACGGAATAGCTGAATTCTTCAGGCGCCGGCAACACTGCCTGCAATGCACGCTTGGCGAGGCGGCCATGGCCGATTTCGCGGCGCTTCGGCGAACCGACGCGACCGGTTTCGCCAGTAGCGAACGGGGGCATGTTGTAGTGGAGCATGAAGCGATCGGAGTACTCGCCCATCAAGGCATCGATCTTCTGCTCATCACGAGCCGTGCCGAGCGTGGCAATAACGAGTGCCTGTGTTTCGCCACGGGTGAACAGCGCGGAACCATGGGTGCGCGGCAGCACGCTGTTGCGGATGGTGATCGGGCGAACGGTACGGGTATCGCGACCATCAATGCGGGGCTCGCCTTCCAGGATCTGCGAACGGACAATCTTCGCTTCCAGATCGAACAGGATGGAGCCGACTTCCGAAGAGTCCGGTGCCGAGACACCCGCTT
>DASVLM010000658.1:0-8379 GCA_036384875.1 Noviherbaspirillum sp. | reverse complement strand
CCTCGATATGCCGCTCTATCGCAGCAGTCGCGCCTTCATGCTGCGCCACCAGTTCGTAGGCCGGATCGTAGTCGAGGAACACGCGCATCGTCGTGCGGCCCGGCACAGGCACCTGCAATTCGAATTTCAGTTCGGCATGCGGCCTGCCGGCTGCACGCAAACTGATGCTTCGGTCCGGAACCAGTGCGCTCACTTCGACATCCCATTGCAGATCGAGTCCGGCTGTCCTGACATGCCAGTGCAGTACGGAAGCACTGATGCGGCGCACCTGCTGCACGCCCTCGATGAAACGCGGATAGTGCTCGAACTGGATGAGCTGTTCATACACCGCATGCACCGGAGCCTGGATCTCGATCGATTTTTCGACGCTAGCCATATTGCATCTCCTGTTTTTACCCAATGATCTCGCAGCGCGCCTGGATGACGTGAGGGAATGGCACGCTGGAATAGATACTGCTAAGGAATCCGAGAAGGTGCCGCTGGTTCTTTCTTCCACGCGGCGAACCGGCGTGAATTGCAAGTTCCATACCACTGTTGCCACACGGCTCGAAGCGCGAACTACGACGCTTCCAGTAAGCCGCCAGCGAAGAGGGCTGTGGATTTGCACCGCACGCTTGTAAGTCTTACAGGCCGAGAGCACGAGAGGCATGCCACACAATGACGACCAACAACGCTTCCCATCCCGACCGGCAACAGGTCTTTCGCGACTTGTGGCGCGTGGTTTCTTCTTTTCCGGGGCGCATTACAGCTTCGATCGTTTTCCTGATCCTCGCCAAGTTCGCGGTGGTGGCGGTGCCGCTGATGCTCAAGCGCATCGTCGATGAATTGTCGCGCCCCGAGCATGTGCTCACGCTGCCGGTGGCCCTGCTTACCGGGTACGCAATACTGCGCTTTGCCAGCACGCTCTTCAACGAGCTGCGCGACCTCGCGTTTTCGCGCGTGACGCAATACACCGTTGCAACCTATGCGCAGAATACCTTCGCGCACCTGCATGAACTTGGCTCGCGCTTTCATGCGCAGCGCCGCATCGGCGGGTTGCTGCCCGACATCGACCGCGGCACCAACGGCATCGCCTTCCTGCTCGGCGTCGGCCTGTTCACGCTGGTGCCGACACTGCTGGAGATCGTGATGGTGGTGAGCATCATGACCTCGCGCTACAGCTATTGGTACACCGGCATTCTCGGCGTGACCTTCATCATCTATTGCGGCTTCACCGTCATCTTCACCGCGCGCCGTACCATCTTCCAGCGACGCGTCAACCGGCTCGACTCCAGCGCCAAGAGCCTGCTGGCGGACAGCCTCATCAACTACGACGCGGTGAAATATTTCGCCAACGAAAAACTTGAAGCCGAACGCTTCCGCGGGGTGATGACGCATTGGACGGAAGCGGCGGTGGAGAACCAGAAGGCGCTGTTCTCGCTGCATGTCGGCCAGAGCGCCATCATTGCCATGGGCGTCGCTTCGGTGATGCTGCTCGCCGGACAGGGTGTGATGACGCAGCAGATGTCGGTCGGCGACCTGGTGCTGATCAACGCCTACGTGATCCAGGTTTGCCTCCCGCTGAATTCCCTCGGCTTCGTCTACCGCGAAGCGCGCGACGCGCTGGTGAATGCGGAAAAGCTGTTCCAGTTGCTGCGCGAAAAGCCGGAGATCGAGGAACCGCCGGGACTGCCCGCATTGCAGGTGACGCAAGGCGAAGTGGTGTTCGACAACGTCAGCTTCAGTTACGAGCCCGGGCGTCCCATCCTGCATAACGTCAGTTTTCGCATTCCACCCGGCGGCACGGTTGCGGTGGTGGGCGGCAGCGGCTCGGGCAAGTCGACGCTGGCGCGCCTGCTGCTGCGCTTCTACGACGTGGCCGGCGGCCAGATCCGCATCGACGGGCAAGACATCCGCAGCGTAAACATGCGCAGCCTGCGCGAAGCAATCGGCGTGGTGCCGCAGGAAGCGCTGCTGTTCAACGACACGATTGCCTACAACATCGGCTACGGCCGCAACGGGGCAAGCCAGGCGGAGATCGAGGCCGCTGCGAGAGCAGCGCACATCCACGAGCTGATCGCTTCGCTCCCGCAGCAATACGACACACCGGTAGGCGAACGCGGCGTAAAGATGTCGGGCGGGGAAAAGCAGCGCATCGCGATCGCGCGCGCGATTTTGAAGAATCCGCCATTGCTGATTTTCGACGAGGCCACCTCGGCACTCGATTCGCAGTCGGAACGCGCGATCCAGTCGGAGCTGGACCAGTTGTCGAAGAACCGCACCGCGCTGGTGATTGCGCACCGTCTCTCGACCGTCGTCGGTGCAACGGAAATCCTGGTGCTCGAACGCGGCCGCATTATCGAACGCGGCACGCATGCAGCACTGCTGCAGAAAGGCGGCGCCTATGCGTTGCTGTGGCAGATGCAGTTGAGCAGCGAAGAAGATTCGGCACACGATGCCGAACTGCATTCCATGGTTTGAGCAAAGTCATGCCGTTCGATGGAACGGGACTTGCATCGCATGTCAAATATAAAAAATCAGGATCACTCATGCCGAAAGTACTCGCATTTAACGCAGAACGCAGGCGCCGCTCCGCGGTGAATGAAGGAGAGGCCCGGCACGACGAAGTATCGCCGCAGGGCAAGCCGCAAGCACGCAGGAACGCAACGGTGTCGCCCTTGTTCGGCGCGACGAGCGATGGTGTTGAAGCGCCGGTGAAAGTTGCCGTCACCGTCGTGGTTCCCACCAAGGGCCGGCCGCAATTGCTCAACCGCTGCATCGCCAGCCTGGTGTTGCAGCGCTTCGACCCGGCAAGCTTTGAAATCATCATCGTCGACGACGGTCCCAGCGATGACACGCGCGAGATCGTGCAGAGCTGGTCGCAGCATACCGAAGGCAGCGGCCCGGACGTCATCTATCTCCCCTCGATGGGACCGCACGGCCCGGCCGCCGCGCGCAACCTCGGCTGGCGCGCCGCACGCGGCGCCATCATTGCCTTTACCGACGACGACACGATCGCGCGCGCCGACTGGCTGCAGAACGGCCTCGATGCATTCGACGAACATGTGGATGCCGTATGGGGCCGGATCGTGATGCCGCTTAACGGCACGCCGACCGATTACGAACTCGATGCGAAGGGATTGGAGAAAGCGGAGTTCGTCACCGCGAACTGCTTCTGCCGCAAGGAGATGCTGGAGAGCGTCGATGGCTTCGACGAGCGATTCCGCTTTGCCTGGCGGGAAGATGCCGACCTTTATTTCAACCTGATCTCGCACAGCGCGCATATCGTGCATGCGCCGAATGCGGTAATGACGCACCCCATACGTCCGGCACACTGGGGCGTCAGCCTGTCGCAGGTGAAGAAGGTGCAGTTCGATGCCCTGCTGTTCAAGAAGCATCCTGCCCTCTACCGCCAGAAGATACGCGCCAAACCGCGCTGGGATTTCTATCTCACCGTCATCTCGATGCTGGTCACTGCACTGGCCGGCCTGGAGGGCATGATGGAAACGGCCGTGATCGCCGCGCTCGCGTGGTTCTTCATGACGGCACGCTTCTGCGCCAGGCGACTGCGCAACACATCGAAGAAGCCTTCGCATGTGGCCGAGATGATCGTCACGTCGGTGCTGATACCGCCGATGGCGGTGTTCTGGCGCGCGGTCGGCGCCATCAAGTTCCGGGCACGGCTCTTATGAGCATGACGAGCGAACCGACACCGCTGCCGCGCTTCATCCAGATCGAGCCTGTGGGGCAATGCAACCTGCGCTGCCGCATGTGCCCCATTCAGTATCGCAGCGACGGTGCACCGGGTCAACCGCGCGCCTTCATCGACGAAGCACTGTTCCGCGAACTTATCGACCAGTTCGAGGGCGCCGAAGAATTGCAATTGCAGGGCTTGGGCGAGCCGATGCTGCATCCGCGCTTCTTCCACATGGTGCGTTACGCAAGCGGGCGCGGCTTGCGCGTGTCGACCAACACCAACCTCACCGTGCTGACCGAAGCCGGCGCCGAGGAATGCGTACGCAGCGGACTGCATACCCTGCACGTCTCGCTCGATGGCGCCACCGCCGAAACCTACCAGGCGATACGCCTGCGCGCACGCTTCGAACGCGTGCTGCGCAACCTGCGCCGGCTGATGCAGGCACGCGAACGCTTGCACGGCAACTTGCCGCATGTGCGGCTGGTCGCGGTCGTCATGCGCCGCAACCTGCATGAGTTGCCCGGCCTGGTGCGGCTTGCGTATGAGGAAGGCGTGGAAGCCCTGTCGGTGCAGCACCTATGCCACGACTTCGGCGAATCCAGCCTGCCCGCGCAATACAAACCGATGCGCGCCTTCGTCGATGAAGAAACCTTGCAGCATGAAGACCCGCAACGCATTGCACACTGCTTCGATGAAGCGCGCGCTACCGCGCGAGAACTCAACGTAGAACTGCGCCTGCCCAAGGTCACACCGCGCCTGCACCCGCCGGGCACTTCCGGCCGCACGCGTTGCGACTGGCCCTGGCGCGGCGCCTACGTCAGCTACGACGGCAAGGCCATGCCCTGCTGCATGGTCGCCACGCCAGACCGCATCCATTTCGGTGATATGGCGCAAGACGGTGTGGCTGCAGTCTGGAACAATCGAGACTACTCATCGTTCCGCGAGCAACTCGCCTCCGGCCCGCCGCCGGAAGTATGCGCAAGCTGCGCGGTGTATTCGGGCACTTTCTGACTCCATTCATGCGCAGACTCAAGATACTGACCTGGCATACGCACGGCAGCTACCTTCACTACCTGACACAGGCACCGCACGACTTCTACGTGCTCTCCAAGCCCGATCGCCCGCCCGGTTACGGCGGACGCTGCGGCCATATGCCATGGGGCGACAACGTTATCGACCTGCCGGTCAGCGAAGCGAAGGATGTGCAGTTCGACTGCATCCTGTTCCAGGACGACCACCAATACCTGCACGACCAGCACGTCTACCTGAGCGAAGCGCAACGCCGCCTGCCGAAGATCTACCTCGAACACGACCCGCCGCGCGAACATCCGACGGAAATGCGCCACATCGTCGACGACCCATACATGCTGCTGGTGCACGTCACCGCATTCAACGCCTTGATGTGGGATTGCGGACGCACGCCGACTCGTGTGGTCGAACACGGCGTGATCGAACCGCAAGCGGCCTATCGCGGCGAACTCGACCGTGGCGTCACCGTTATCAACAATCTCGCCACGCGCGGCCGTCGCCTCGGTGGCGACGTGTTCCTGCGCGCACGCGAACAAGTACCGCTCGACCTCGTCGGCATGGGCGCGGAACAAATGGGTGGCATCGGCGAAGTGCTGCACGCAGAACTGCCCTCCTTCGTCTCACGCTACCGCTTCTTCTACAACCCGATCCGCTATACCAGCCTTGGCCTCGCCGTGATCGAAGCGATGATGACCGGCATGCCCGTCGTCGCCCTCGCAACAACGGAAATGGCAACGGTCATCGACGACGGCGTCTCCGGCTTCATCGACACCGACGAACGCAAGCTGATCGAGCGCATGCGCATGCTATTGGCGGAACCCGAACTCGCCCGCCACCTAGGCGAGGCAGCTCGCTTGCGCGCAAGAGAGCGCTTCAACATCTGCCGCTTCGCCGACGACTGGGACAAGGTGTTCCGCTACGTCACGCAATAAATAAAGGACAGGATTCAGGCAGTTGCAGGGAGGGCACTTGGGTATGGGGGCGGGGAACATCTGCAGGACTTCCCTGTGTCCGGCTTCCAAGGAATAAATTTAGCTACCCAAGAAGCATGTCAGGCCAAGGCTGTTAACTTATGCATTGCCTTTGTTCCCCGCCCCCATACCCAAGTGCCCTCCCTGCAACTGCCTGAATCCATAAAGATAAAGAGAAGGAAAGGAAAACTCATGGCACAAAAAGGCAGCTACTTCATCAACCGCCACACCGCGGAAAAAGCCATCGGCATGACCATGCCCTTGATCGAAGAAGCAATGAAACTCAAGGAAGTCGGCGAAAGCGGCTTCCTCTACATCGTCGTGATGGACCCCACCTGCACGCCCGCCGACAGCAGCTTCGAAGAAGCCATCCTCTACGAACACGCAATAGGCGACCGCTCGAAATGGGATGCAGACTATGCCGGCTTCGCCCGCGCCAAGGCCCAGGTTGCCTGGCGCAACGGCATGGACGCGCACAAGGTGCAGGAACTGCGCCCCCACCTGCTGCGCGAAGGCGACACCGTGCTATGGGGCAGTGTGGTGGTCGACGGCATCACCGTCGCCGTCAGCGGCGCCAACGCCTGGTACGACGAAGCATTCGCCGGCACCGTTGCCATGTTCCTGCGTGCGCAGGCCAAGGCAGGCATTGCAAGCGAGCGCGCAAAAAACCTGTTCCTGCCGGAGAAATGACACCACAGGTGCACCGCACCTGACACCAGAACACCGAGTCAAAACAATGCCGTCCAGCCAAAAGCCGGACGGCATTTTTGCTTCCAATGCCCGCGCCACACTTGGGTTTCCACCATGTATTGCATTGTTGAAAAATTGCCAAGTTGCATTTTCCTCAACAATTGTCAATTTCACACAAATTGACGTTTCAGCAAGGAACCAGAGTTGTCTTCGAGATCACACAAACATGTCAATTCGATGCAAATCAGTCAATTGCCGAAGTGACTAGATCTTGTTCAACTAACTCGCTTGAAAGTTACAGAAATGAAAACGGTTCAAATTACGAAGGCAGCAGTACTTGGTTTGGCAACACTCGCAATTCACGTCGCAGCACATGCAACGGAGCCGAGCGCCGGCATCGGCGGCAACATCTCCATCGGCAGCACCGTCAAAGGCGGCTTCAACGTCGGCGCAAACGGCTCCTCCTCCTCTTACGCCACGAATTCCGAAGCAGCCACCGTCAAGGTCGGTGCAATGGGCAACTACACCCCGGGCTTCTCCACCGTCAACGCCGGCATTTATGGCGACACCACGACGCAATCGTTCGGCAAGGCCTATAACGTCAGCACCGGCTCCGGCTTCGGCGGCGCAACGTCGCTCGGTTCGGTCAATACCGATGTCAATGGCACCGCCGGCATCCACACCGTCACGCAGGGCTTCAACGGCGGCAACGCAGGCACGCAAAGCACCAACATCATCAAGGCCGGCACCAACCAGGGCAGCGCATTGACCGGCGAGACCAGTTCCGGCTTCGCACTCGACCTGCACTATGCAGCGCAATCTTCCACCGCCGCCGCGCCGGCAGGCTCCTTCGGCAGCGCAAGCGATGCGTCGCGCTCGCTGTCGACCCAGACCACCGGCTATGCAAACGGCAGCAACCAGACCGTGTCGTTCACCGACCTGAATGCCGCAGGTATCGCCAACATTTCCTCGTCCGGCGGCTTCTTTGCCAAGACCGGTTTGTCGACCGGCACTTACGTGTCGGCACCGTAATCCACAGCGCCGAGGAGACAATCATGAACGGTAAATTTTTCATGGCCACGATCCTCGCGCTGTGCGCGAGCGTATCGTCGGTCGAGTCGTCGGCCCAGTCGCTGGCACTTCGTCCCGCCACCACCTTGGGCGAACTGTCGGGCACGGCTTCCAGCACCTCGCAATCCGCCGCAAGCGCAAACAGCCAGGGCGGCGCGGCGCAAGGCGTCGGCAGCCAGGGCCAGGCAATGTCGATCGACAGCCACGCTACCTACCAAGCGCAGGAACGCAACCCTGTCGCCACCGCGGTGGCACCTTCCCTGACCAGCAGCAACGACACCTGCATGGGTGCGACTTCGGTGGGCGCAAGCGCGGTGTCGTTTGGCCTCAGCGTCGGCAGCACCTGGACCGACAACAACTGCGTGATGCTGAAGAATTCACGCGAGCTGTGGAACATGGGTTTCAAGGGCGCCGCACTGGCCCGCCTGTGCATGGACCCGCTCAACCGCGAAGCCTTCGAAGCGACCGGCATCGAATGTCCGCCGGCACGGCAGAGCAAGACATCGGAAGGCTCGTCGCAGAAGCAGGCGTCAGCGAGTGACCTGTCGAGCAGTGCAGGCACTGCAGACAACACGCGGCGCAATTGAATCCCATCGTGAGAACTATCGTGAAAGCCATTCACATACTTTTTTCCGGACTGCTGTGCACGCTGCTGCCGGTGCATGCAAACGCGGCCGATGGCACATCGAACATGAGCATCGAAATCGAACGCCGTCATTTCGGCTCCGGCACGCCCGCACCATACGCAGTCAAGGGTGCCGACGAAGCCCTTCCGGTGGCGGACGGTCTCTACCATGCGCCGAACTACATGCCGGGCTTCCCGACGGCGGCCACTATCTGGCCGCGTGAAATGCCGGTCAATTGCGAGCACGACACGGATTCGGAAAAGATCAGTTGCGATGGTTACCAGGTGCTGCCGGCAGTCGGCCGCGGCGAATATCT
>DASVLM010000657.1:0-2287 GCA_036384875.1 Noviherbaspirillum sp. | reverse complement strand
CCTTCCATGTTGAGCAAGCAGACGACGAACGTGTGTGCGGCCGGCTTGCCGAGCTTGGCATCAAGGACGGACACAGCTGGATCGCGATTCATCCCGGCGCCACCGCTGCATCACGGCGTTATCCTGAAGAACGCATGGCTGCCGCTGCGCGCGAACTGATGGAACGCACCGGCAGCCGCATCGTGCTTACCGGTAGCCGCGATGAGGCGGAACTCGCCGCGCGCATCGCCGCGCAGGTGCCCGGCGCACATTCGTTGGCGGGCATGCTGTCGCTCGGCGAACTGGCAGCGCTGATCCGCCGCGCACCCGTGCTGGTGACCAACAACACCGGCCCGGCGCATATTGCCGCCGCAGTCGGCACACCGGTGGTCGATCTTTACGCGCTGACGAATCCGCAGCATGCGCCATGGCAAGTGCCGAGCCGTGTGCTCTACCACGATGTGCCCTGCCGCTTCTGCTACAAGAGCATGTGCCCGCAGCAACATCAGCAATGCCTGACGAAGGTGCCGCCATCGCACGTCGCCGCCGCCGCAATCGAACTGCTCGAACGCAAGGAAGGCTGCAATGCATCACCCGCCGACGGGCTCCTGCCTGCCGCATGGTAAGAGAGCAAAGCTGGATGTCCGCGCTGTAAGTTTTACACCGAAATGCAAAAGCCGCAGCAAGATAAAACACCACTTCCTGCGGCCCGCTCGTGCAAGGTGATTGGCATGGAGCTTGCGAAGTCCTCCGCACCAGGCTTCGCAGTCGCCATGGTTACCATCACAGGAGATGAACATGCCACGCAACACCTCTTCAAAGAGCAGCAGCAAAACGACCTCGAAGACCACGCACCATCGCCATGCCTCCGAGCAGGATGCGCTGGAGTTGCTGAAGGAAGACCATCACAGGGTCACCCAGATGTTCGACGAGTTTGAAAAGATGAAGGACGACGAAGACGATGAAGCCATGCAACTGCTGGTGGAGCTCGCCTGCGCCGAGCTGACCGTGCACGCCAGGATCGAGGAAGAAATTTTCTACCCTGCCGTGCGCGAAACGCTGGAAGAAACCGACCTGCTGGACGAAGCCGAAGTCGAGCATGCCTGCGCGAAGCAACTCATTACCGAACTGAGCGCCATGCAGCCGGGCGACGACTTGTACGAAGCGAAGTTCACGGTGCTGGGGGAATACATGAAGCACCACATCCAGGAAGAGGAAAAGGAACTCTTTCCCAAGGTAAAAAAGGCAAAGATGGATCTCGATACCCTCGGCGATGAACTTCGCCAGCGCAAGATGGATTTGCGCGAGGAATTGGGCATCGTGGAGGACGACGAGGAAGAAGAGGAGGAAGGCAACAGCAAGGCCTCGAAATCCAAGTCGTCGCGCCGCAGCGTGCATTAAGCCAATTTGCATCCGGAAGCATCGCCGTGGCCCGCCGTCTGTGGAAGGGAGTCGTGGGAGTAGGTTTTCCGCCTGCCCCGGTCGCCCTCAGCCCTGAAGCGCGGCAGGATGACATCCTGCTCGGCGGCGACGGCACGCCGGGCGACGCCGATGCGACCGGCTTACTCGATTTTCAGGAAAGACCTTACGTGATCTTGCCGGACAAGGGAAGCGATGCAAGGGGCATCGCGACGTCGACCCACGCGGTGGATATTTTCGCCTTCGTGGATGCCCAGGAAATCCCCTTCCGCTGTTTTCATACGCCGTATTTCCTGTCGCCCGCGCCGGGCGGTGAAAAGGTATATGCGCTGCTGCGCGAAACGCTGCGCCGCAGCCGCAAGATCGGGATTGCCTATGTGGTGATACAGATGCGGCGGCAGCTTGCCGCGCTGGTGCCGCAGGGGCAGTCGCTGGTGCTGAGTACGCTGCGTTGCGAGAACGAGGTGGAGGTGCAGCCGGTGCCGCCGGCGTGGTTCGATGAGGTGGACGATTCGAGCCTGAGCGAAGCGGAGCTGGCATTAGCCCGGCAGCTGGTGGACAGCATGACGGAGCAATGGGATGTGTTGTTGCAGACGAATCATCTGCGGCATGGCATCGAGGCGCTGGAGAATTTCGATACGAGCCAGCCGATACGTTTCGATCCGCCGGAGGTTGCCGACCTGGAGGAGCTGTGGGGCTGGGTGGAGGCGCAGGATGATGGGTACGAGGATGGCTTTCTGGAGCTGCCTTCGCGTCCGCATCGGTATGCGCATATGCCTGCGTCGCGGCGTTCGGGTGTGGCGCGTGCATCGGGGCAGCGCATGTTCGGGGCCAGGGCGCGTCGGACGAATTGAACGCGTTTGTTGTCGATGAATGAGTTGAAGGGTTT
>DASVLM010000656.1:0-5670 GCA_036384875.1 Noviherbaspirillum sp. | reverse complement strand
GCTTCCATTTCGGAATAGCCTGCGCCCTTGGCCATCGCGCCGGCATTGATCAGCTTCATGATGGTTTCGACGCCGGCCACGGAACCTGCGTTGTTGACGCCGGTGTCCTTCGGATCGTAGGTGCCGTCATCGCGTACCTTGAAGGCGTAGCCGCCGCCCGCTGCCAGCAGCGGCCAGGAGAAGTAGGTGTTGGTGTAGTCCCACAGGATGGCTTTCTTGCCCTGTGCCGACAGCTTCTTGTCCAGTTCCAGCACTTCATCGAAGCTCTTCGGCGGATGCGGCACGAGGTCCTTGTTGTAGACCAGCGAGACGGCTTCGATCGACATCGGGTAACCCCAGGTCTTGCCCTGCACCGTGAAGGCATTCCATGCCAGCGGCAGGATGGCGTTGCGCGCTTCCTTGCTCGGGGTCAGCGGCTCGAGAAGGCCGCTGCTCATCCATTCGCCGAGGCGGTCGTGCGGCCAGATCCAGATGTCCGGACCCTTGCCGGCGGCTGCGGCCTGCTGGAACTTGGTCGGCGCATCTTCCGGATGCTCGACCACGACCTTGACGCCGGTCTTCTTGGTGAACTCTTCCCCGACCTTGGCCAGGCCCTTGTAACCCTTGTCGCCGTTGATCCAGATCAGCAGCTTGCCCGGTTCCGCCGCGTGGGCGATCCCCGTCAGGCCGCCGAGTGCGGACAGAACGATGCCTGCCTTGATCAATGCTCTCCTGGTATTCGATAGAACCATCTTAGTCTCCAATGTGTTTCGTCTTACGAGGCTTGAATAGGACACCGGCCCCTGCGGCTCTCGTTGCGCAGATTCCGGGTTGGGGAAATCTTTAGCGGACCACTTTTCCGTTGGGGCCGAAGACATGCACGCGCGACGGCATGATCGCCAGATGCACCTGGTCGCCGGGCGCGCAATCGCGCTCGGGATCGGCGCGCACCACCAGCGGATCGTCGCTGCCGTCGACCTTCACATACACATAGCTCACGTCGCCCAGCCGCTCGACCGCATGCACGCGCGCCGGAATGCCGTTGTCGGCCAGCGACACGTGTTCCGGTCGTGCGCCGATGGTGATCTTGCTGCCGGCGGTGAGCTCGGCCGGGGCTTCGGTCTGGATCACGGAGTGCGCGGGGGTCTCGACGGTCAGCTTGCCGCCGTTCTCGCCGTGCACGGTGCCGGCGATGAAGTTCATGCGCGGCGAACCCATGAAGCCGGCCACGAACAGATTGTCGGGACGGTGATAGAGCTCCAGCGGCGAGCCGACCTGCTCGATGCGGCCGGCGTTGAGCACGACGATGCGGTCGGCCAGCGTCATGGCCTCGACCTGGTCGTGCGTCACGTAGATCATGGTGGCGCCGAGTTCGCGATGCAGGTTGGACAGCTCGATGCGCATCTGCACGCGCAGCGCGGCGTCGAGGTTGGACAGCGGTTCGTCGAACAGGAATACGTCCGGCTTGCGCACGATGGCGCGGCCGATGGCGACGCGCTGGCGCTGGCCGCCGGACAGTTCCTTCGGCTTGCGTTCGAGCAGCGACTCGATGCGCAGCACGCGCGCGGCGCGCATCACTGCATCGCGCTGGTCGTGCTTGTTGATGCCCGCAAGCTTCAGGCCGAAGGCCATGTTTTCGAACACGCTCATGTGCGGATAGAGCGCGTAGCTCTGGAACACCATCGAGATGCCGCGCTCGGCGGGCGGCACGTCGTTCATGCGCTTGCCGCCGATGGTGAGGTCGCCCGCGCTGATTTCTTCCAGGCCGCAGATCGAGCGCAGCAGCGTCGATTTACCGCAACCCGAAGGGCCGACGAAGACGACGAATTCGCCGTCTTCGATGGTGAGGTCGATGCCATGCAGCGTCTGCACGTCACCGTAGGCTTTCTTCACGCCTGTCAACTTCAATCCTGCCATTGTCTCCTCGCTTCTTTGAGTGAGCCGTCCTCTGGCGGGACGGCTCCGTGCCACGCTGTTTTGTCAGGTGCGCAGCATGCCGAACCACGCGCCCCATGCCGGCAATTCCACTCGCGTGCCGTCATGCTTGCCGGGCAAACCGTGGCCCTCCAGTGTGACAGCGCCTGTCGTTTCGGGGTACTCGAACTGCACGGCAGTGTTGCCCAGATTGAACACTGCGAACAAGGTCGGCGCGCCGGCGAGATCGCGACGGAAGGCGAGCACCGGTTCGGGTGCATCGAAGAAGCGGATGTCGCCCGTCGAAAGCTGCGGGAAGTTGCGGCGCCATGCCAGCATGTTGCGTGCGAAATTGAGCGGCGAAGCCGGATCGGCGGACTGCACGTTCGCTGCGCGTCGCGCATGCTCGGCAGGCACCGGCAGCCACGGCGTGCCGGTGCTGAAGCCGGCGTTGGCCCATTCGGCATCCCACGGCATCGGCGTGCGGCAGCCGTCGCGGCCCTTGAACTCCGGCCAGAAGGCAATGCCGTACGGATCCTGCAAAGCCTCGAAGGGCAGATCCGCCTCCGTCAGCGCGAGTTCATCGCCCTGGTACAGGCAGGGCGTGCCCTTCAGCGACAACTGCATTGCCATCACCACCTTCGCGAATGCCGGCGACGGCTGCGCACCACCCCAGCGCGTTGCAACGCGCACGCTGTCGTGGTTGCCAACGGACCACGACGCCCAGCCGCCCGCTACGCGAGCTTCGAACTGTTCGACCTGGGTCCGGATATGCTGCGCCGAGAACTCGGTCGTCAGCAGGTTGAAACTGTAGGCCATGTGCAGCCTGTTGCCGCCGGCCGTGTAATCGGCCATCACGGCCAGCGAATCGTCCGCGCCGATCTCGCCGATGGAGATCGCGCCGTATTCATCGAGCAGCGTGCGCACGTTCTCCAGGAAGGGGATGTTCTCCGGCTGCGTCTTGTCGTGGATATGCGCCTGCATGCCGTACGGGTTCACCGAGTGCACCATGGTGCTGTCGCGCACTTCGGCCGGCGGGTTGTCGCGCAGCTGGCGGTCATGGAAGTGGAAGTTGCAGGCATCCATGCGGAAGCCGTCGACGCCGCGCTCCAGCCAGAAGCGCAGGTTGTCGAGGTGCGCCTGCTGCACTTCCGGGCAGTGGAAGTTCATGTCCGGCTGGCTGACGAGGAAGTTGTGCAGGTAGAACTGCTTGCGCCGCGTATCCCATTGCCAGGACGAGCCGCCGAACACCGACAGCCAGTTGTTGGGCGGCGTGCCGTCCGGCTTCGGATCGGCCCACACGTACCAGTCGGCCTTCGGGTTGTCGCGGCTGCTGCGGCTTTCGACGAACCACGGATGCAGGTCGGAGGTATGCGACAGCACCTGGTCGATCATGATCGCCAGGCCCAGCTCGTGGGCGCGCTCGATGAGCTTGTCGAAATCGGCCAGCGTGCCGAACATCGGGTCGACGTCGCAGTAGTCGGAAACGTCGTAGCCGAAGTCCTTCATCGGCGAGGTGAAGAAGGGCGAAATCCAGACGATGTCCACGCCGAGTTCGGCGATGTAGGGCAGCTTGGCGGTAATACCCGGCAGGTCGCCGATGCCGTCGCCGTTGCTATCGAAAAAACTGCGCGGATAAACCTGGTAAATCACCGCCTTGCGCCACCAGTCGGCCGGCTTGCCGAGCTTGTGGGAAAGTGCGCGCCGTGCAGTGGCAGGGATAGAGGTCAGCATGTCGGTGCTCAAGGGTGTCTCGTGAATAGCCGGCAGGGCCGGCGGTTTTTAGTGGCCCTTCCGAAGGCGGGAAGAGCGGTTGTCTCGTGCTTTTTAGTGCGTCTGCAATCTCGGATTTGTTGCTTGTTGTGAAACTACAATTTCCAAAGCGCTTTGATTTTAGGCGAGTATAGTCCAAAGCGCTTTGAAAAGTAAACAGGTTTGGAAGAAATTGAAAGACCGACCGAAAGGCCAGGTGGAAGCCGAGTGAAAGCCTGGATCACGCCGGCCGCACGGATGGCGGACGGAAATAAAAAAACGCCACCTGGGCAGGTGGCGTTGCGGGGAGCTTTTTGCGGATTTACTTGCTGCTGCCGGACGAATACTGAGAGTCGGCGCCGTCCACGTTGCGCTGGTCAGGCGGCGTGGTCTTGGCCGACTTCAGCTCCTGGTTCGCTTCCTTCTTGGCGGCCTTGTAATCCTGCTTGGCCTCCTTCACGCGCGCCTTGTATTCCTGCTTGGCTTCCTTGCGCGCTTCGCGGCGCTGGACGTAAGGATCATTGGAGGTGCTGGCGGGCGAGGTGGTTACGGCAGGTGTGGCGGCCGTGGCAGCGCTTGTTCCGCTGGCAGCCGGCGTAGCCGCGTCAGCGCCGCTGGCGGCACTGCCTGCGGTGCCGGTCATGCCCGAAGTTCCGGCAGTGGTCGATGGCAGGGTAGTGGCGCCGCTCATGCTGCCGGATGCCGATGTGCCGGTGGCAGACGAGCCGCTGGAGCTGTCGGTCGCAGCCGGCGTTGCCGCGCTCGGCGATGCGGTCGTAGTGGCCGGCGTGTTCGTTGTGGTGGCGCTGTCCGAGGGCGAAGCCGATTGTGCGGCGGCGGTGCCGGCCAAGGCCAGCGCAGCGGAACCGATCAAGAGCGTTTGCAGTAGTTTTGACATGGTTATTCCTCCTGTAAAAATGGCTAGGGCGAAAGACAAGCGTTGTTGTGCTTGCGTTATCTACCTGACAAGCCCCTTTCCGCCAAAGTTCCGACAAGCTTTCTGCCCGGAACGGCGGCTGCGTAACAAAACCTTTCAGGCATTTTTGCAGTACGTCGTTGGACAAATTACAAAGAGGTCTTTGAAGAGGGGGCGCCTTCGCGCCCTGTCGTCGGCCGTTGCACGATGCTGTGTTGCGTCGGCATGCGCTCGCCACGCGGCATGGATATTGCACCCCTGTTCGCCCTGGCGCGATTGCGCAGCAACACTTGCAGGAGGACACCATGGCAGACAGCACACTCGACCCCGACAACACGCCCGAACCCGACCGCAAACTGGGTCGCGGCAAGGGCACCAGTGCGCTCGGTCCCGGCGACATTTCCGACAGCGGCAGCGACGTGCAGGGCGGAGTGCGGCGAACCGGCGAAGTCGGTCTCGGCCTCGATACGGGAACGAATGAAGATCCCGACAGCGTATCGAACGATCCCAGCGCTGGCCCGGACATCGGCGACGCGATGCTCGACAGTGATACCGATGCCATGGGCACCGGCGAGCGCGCCACCGCAGGACGCGATCACGAACTCGCCGGCAGCGACATCGATATCGACCGCATCGAGGACATCACGCCCGACGACAACCCGGATCTCGACGAACTCGAACATCCCGACAGCCGGGCTCGCCAGGCGCGCGACGCCGACCGTCCCGCGCCGCGTCGATGACGAGCGCAGCCGTATTCGACTGCCTGATCGTCGGTGCCGGCGCCGCGGGCTTGACCGCAGCAACCTACCTCGCACGCTTTCGCCGGCGCATCGCCATCGTCGATGCCGGCGCGAGCCGCGTGTTGTCGATTCCGACTTCGCATAATTGTCCCGCCTGGCCGGGCGGCATCTGCGGCGACGATTTGCTTGCACGCCTGACAGGACAGGCGGCGAATTACGGCGTGCACATCATGCGCGGCACCGTCGAGCAGATCCGGCAGATCGGGCAAGCGGACGAGAACCGGGGCGGCTTCGTCGCCAGCATTGATGGCGAGCCGTGCTCGGCCCGCACCGTGCTGCTGGCTACCGGCGTGGTCGACGTCGCGCCTT
>DASVLM010000655.1:0-4723 GCA_036384875.1 Noviherbaspirillum sp. | reverse complement strand
TGCCATCATCACTGCTCCAGCCTTTACCTTCACTTCACGCCAGCGGCGATCTTGTCCTACAGCCATTTCTCGACCGACGGGAATACGAATTTCGACACGTCGCCGCCCAATACCGCGATCTCGCGCACGATGGTACCTGAGATGAACTGGTACTGGTCCGACGGCGTGAGAAAGAGGGTTTCGACGTCGGGCAGCAGATAGCGATTCATCCCGGCCATCTGGAATTCGTATTCGAAGTCGGACACTGCACGCAAGCCGCGCACGATGACGCGCGCATCGTGCGTACGCACGAAATCCTTCAACAAACCAGAAAAGCCTTCGACCTCGACGTTAGGGTAATGACCCAGCACTTCACGGGCGATATCCAGGCGTTCCTCCAGCGAGAAGAACGGGCGCTTGGCCTTGCTGTCGGCCACACCCACGACCAGCTTGTCGAACAAGCCGGAAGCGCGCCGCACCAAATCCTCATGCCCGCGCGTGAGCGGATCGAACGTTCCCGGATAAACAGCTGTAACCATCGCGGCTCCTGACCAGTTAGAACAGTTTCATTGCATTGGCTTGACGGCGTCGCCAGCGTTGGCGCACCTGCCCGGAAGGCGCATTATGCCTGAAAATCCGGGGCAGTATTGCGCCGCAGCAAGTGATAGAAAACCATACCAGCCTTGTCGGCGCGTACCACTTCCCAGCCATGCATCCATTCAGCCGTTTCTTCTTCGAGCGGCATTTCTGCTTCAGCATATACCAAGCCGCCTTCGCTCAACATACGTTGGCACAGCGGCAGTATTTTTACCAGCCAATCCTGATGGTAAGGCGGGTCGAGGAAAATCAGGTCAAATGGTGGCGAGCCGCACCCAACGAGACCTTGCATGAACGTCAAGGCGTCGCCACGCTGGATCGTCACTTGGTCGGCCTTGAGCTTGGCCTTGGTGGCTTCCAGCTGGCGTATCGCCTGAACATTGTTTTCCAGCATCACAACTTTCGCCGCTCCGCGGCTGGCAGCCTCAAAACCCAGCGCGCCGGTGCCGGCAAACAAATCGAGACAGCTTGCCCGTTCCCAGTTTGCATCCAGCAGGTGATTGATCCAGTTGAAGACCGTTTCGCGGACGCGGTCGGGCGTCGGCCGCAAACCTTCCGCATCCAGTACCGTGAGCGGCGTACGTTTCCACTGGCCACCGATGATGCGCACCTGGTGCGGGGCGCGTGCGACTTTCTGCGCAGCGGATTTCTTCTGGACCATGTTATTTCACGTTACCGACGATGACGGTCGACATCTTGTCCAGAGCGACCTTGCGGTTGAACGCTGCCTTGACATCCGCAACGCTGACTTTCGCGACGTTTGCGGTCCAGGTGTCGAGATAATCAAGCGGCAGGTTGTAGAAGCCGATTGCCGCGAGGTTGTCGAGAATCTTGCGGTTGGAATCGATGCGCAACGCGAATCCGCCGATCAGGTTGTCTTTCGCCGCCTGCAGTTCTTCTTTCGTCGGGCCATCAAGCAGGAACGTTGCCATCGTGTCGCGTGTGACGTTCAGCGCATCCTGGGCTTGCTCGCGCTTGGTCTGGAATCCGGCCATGAACGGTCCGGGTTGGGCCAGCGGATTGAAGTAGCTGTAGACGCTATAAGAAAGACCTCGCTTCTCGCGCACTTCATGCATCAGGCGCGACACAAATCCGCCGCCGCCAAGGACATAGTTACCGACAGTGAGCGCGAAGTAATCCGGGTCGTTGCGCGACAATGCAGGCACGCCCGTCAACACATGCGCCTGCGACGCCGGATGTTCGATGCGCTCTTCGCGTGCAGGTGCAAACTGCACAGGCGGCATGTCAGGCAACGGCGCACCTTGCGGCAAGCGCAGCGTGAGTTGTTGCGCAATCGCGTTTGCCTCCTCGCGCGTGACGTCGCCAATCATCGAAACAATGGCGCGGTTGGCGACGTAATGCGCGGCATGGAAAGCCACCAGATCGTCGCGTGTGACCGCTTCCACCGATGCCACGGTCGGCGTGCTGCCATACGGGTGCTCTCCATACAGCAGCTTCCAGAATGCCTTGCTGGCAATCGACTCCGGCTTGGTTTCCTCTTCGCGAATCGCCGCGATCGTGCGCGCCTTGTCGCGTGCGAAGAAATCTTCCGGGAAGCTGGGATGCGCAAGGATGCGTGCCACGAGTTCCACTGATGTATCCCGCTCGGCACGGCTGCTGAGCGTTCGCAGCGACACATCGGCGCGATCAGTGCCTGCTCCGCCGCCGCGTTGCGCGCCGGTGTCAGCAAATCTGTCGGAAATCTGCGCCTCGCTCATGGCTGGTTCCTGCAGAGGCGCATTCGATGCATGCAGGCCACGCGCCAGCATTGCGTTCGTCAACGCCGCCGTACCGGACTTGCCTTCCGGGTCGCGGCGTGATCCGGCATCGAACTCGACGTTAACATCGAGAATGGGAATGGAGTGGTTCTCGACGAACAGCACACGGGCGCCGTTGGGCAGCGTCCAGGACTGGATTTTCAGCGCGGCCTGCGCCGGCGAGGAAGCGACCAGCGCAAACGCAAGAATCGGGAGCAGGAAACGTTTCATGTTCATTTCAGAATCAGTGACGCAAGCCGGCGGGCGGCGCTTTCTTTTCCGTGATCGGGAGGGGCACGAGTGTCGCTACGGTCAGCGAGTCGTCGCCGAAGTATTTCTGCGCCACCGCCTTCACCTGGTCGGCAGTCACTTCCTTCAGCTTTTCGATGATGCGGTCAATCTGCTTGTATGACAGGCCTGACATTTCGGTCGTGCCGATTTCCATCGCCTGGCCGAAGACCGAATCGCGCTTGTAGATCTGGGACGCCACGAGCTGTGACTTCACTCGATTGAGTTCTTCTTCCGACACGCCTTCGCGGGCAACGCGCTCGACCTCGGCGCGCAGCAGCTTTTCGAGTTGCTCGGTGGTCACGCCCTTGGCTGGCGTGCCGTCGAGAAGAAACACCGACGGACCACGAGAGACATTGTTGTAGCCGGCACCTACCGAGTTGGCGACCTTGTCAGTACGAACCAGTTTCGCATTCAGGCGGGCATTGTCATACCCGTCGAGGATTGCGGCCAGCACATCGAGCGCATGCGAGTCGGCGTCCTTCTCGACATCACGCAGCGTCGGTGCCTTGAATGCCAGCACCACATAGGGATTCTCGGCGGGTGCCTTGACTGTGACTCGCCGGATGCCACGTTGCTGAGGCTCGTCCTGCGGACGCGTAACCGGTACGTCCTTGCGCGCCACCTTGCCGAAGTATTTCTCCGCTAGCTTATGCACCTGTTGCGGATCGACATCGCCGGCAACGACCATGGTCGCATTGTTTGGTGCGTACCAGTGGTCATACCAGGAACGCGCGTCGGCAACCGTCATGTTCTGGAGGTCGTTCATCCAACCCACGACTGGATGATGATAGGGATGTGCATTGAACGCAGCGGCATACAGCGCTTCATACACGAGCGGTATTGGCTGGTCGTCCGTGCGCCAGCGCCGTTCTTCCATCACCACCCGGATTTCCTTGGCGAACTCGTTCTTGTCGAACTGCAAGTTAGCCATGCGATCCGCTTCCAGCGCCATCACCTTCTCCAGCTTCGACTTCTCGATCTGCTGGAAATAGGCGGTGTAATCCTTGTTGGTGAAGGCATTCTCACGGCCGCCGAGTGCGGCAACGCGCTTGCTGAATTCGCCCGGCTTCAGCGTCTTCGTGCCCTTGAACATCATGTGCTCGAGCGCATGAGCCAAGCCGGTCCTGCCGTTCACCTCGTCCATGGAACCGACGCGATACCAGATCATGTGCGCCACGGTCGGCGCACGGTGATCTTCCTTGACGATAATCTTCATGCCATTCTTCAACATGAATTCCTGCGCCGTGTCGGCTTGTCCCGCCGCTTGCGTCGCAGCGGGAAACCAGCTCAACGCCACTACCGCCAAAGCGGCGACCATGCGGAATTTCATCATCTCTGCTCTGATAAAATAGGATATTCGTTCGATGCCTCGGCGCATCCCGGTTCCGGGAAGCTGTACGAAGTCGCCGCGGAAAATGAACCTCGGATTGTATCTTCTTTCTTCCGCGCGGCTCGCCGTGCGTTGATCCCCCTTTCCATCCAGCTTGAATGTTTAGTTTCTTCAAAAGAAAGCCGAAAGACACGCCCGCCCCGCCACCAGCGCCGCAGGCTCCGGAACCTGCCCCGTTGCCGGCGCCGACTCCTGTGGCGGAGCCGGTTCAGCCTGCGGTCGCGCAGCCTACCATCCAGCCCGCGCCGGTACCGTCACCCGAACTGCCCCTCAGTCCGTCGCCCGTGCCGGCCCCTGCAGCAGCAGAGGAAGTCACGGAAGAAATCGTCCCGGCCGAACCCGTGCCTGCGGAACAGAAGAAGTCATGGCTGCAGAAGCTCAAGTCCGGCCTGTCGAAGACATCGGCCAACCTCACGACACTGTTCGTCGGGGCGAAGATCGATGACGATCTCTATGAAGAACTGGAATCCGCGCTGCTGGTTTCTGACGCCGGCGTAGAAGCGACCCAATTCCTGCTCGATGCACTGAAGAAAAAGGTAAAGGCGGAAAAGCTGACGGAAGCGCAGCAGGTAAAGACGGCGTTGCGCACGCTGCTGATCGAGATGCTTGCGCCGCTACAGAAGCCGCTGGTGCTTGGCCGTCACCAACCGCTGGTGATGATGATTACCGGCGTCAATGGTGCCGGCAAGACCACCACCATCGGCAAGCT
>DASVLM010000654.1:0-7604 GCA_036384875.1 Noviherbaspirillum sp. | reverse complement strand
GATGGGCTGGCCATGGGCGTTTTATATCAACCTGCCGCTTGGCGCCATTTCCTTGTGGCGCGGCGCCACCCGGCTGCAAGAGTTCAAGGGAACACCGAAAACGCACCGGGTAGACTGGGTCGGCGTGACCTTGGTGATTATTTCGGTGGGCGGCGCGGCGATGGCAATCACGCAGTCGGACTCGCCGCACTGGAGCCGCGCGGAACTGTGGGCGCTCGGCATGTCGTCCGCGATCGCCATGGCTGCGTTCATCGCATGGGCCAATACTGCGCGCCATCCGCTTGTCGATTTGACCTTGTTTCGAAACCATACCTACAGCGCCGTCAACCTCGCAACGCTGACATTCGGTACGGCCTTCGCGATGATGTTCTTTGCCTTCTTCGCCTACATGACCGCAGTCTGGCATTACAGCTTGCCGCTGGCAGGCATTGCGATCACACCCGGTCCGCTGCTCGTTATCCCGACGGCGATCATCACAGGAAGGCTGGCCGCGCGAATCGGCCATCGCCCTATCCTGGTGACCGGCTCATTGATTTACGCCGCGAGCAGTCTATGGCTCCTGCTGGTTCCGGGCTCTGCTCCTTCCTACCTCGCCGCATGGCTGCCAGGATTGTTGTTGAGCGGGGTTGGCGTCGGGATGGTATTGCCGTCCCTTTCAGGCGCTGCCGTCGCTAAACTGCCGGCCGAGCACTATGCAGTTGGCAGCGCGGTCAATCAATCGGTGCGCCAAATAGGGTCAGTCCTCGGCGTGGCAATCACCGTGCTCTTTATTGGCCATGACGGATTGACGAAAGGCGATTTCAACCCGCTCTATTGCCTCCATTTCGGCCTTGCTTTGATTACGGGCTTGCTCTGCCTCGCAGTGAACACGCGTCCTCGGGGTAAAGACCGCTAGGCGCGTTCCACAAAGGGCTTACCCGCTGTTGCGCAATCCCGCCGCGATGCCGTTGATCGACAGGTGAATCCCGAGGCGCACACGCTCATCGCTGTGCCCCTCGCGGAACTTGCGCAACAGTTCGACCTGCACATGGTTCAAGGGATCGAGATAGGGAAAGCGGTTCCGGATCGAACGCTGCAGCAGGGGATTCCCTTCCTGTAGTTCGCTTTGCCCGGTGATCGACTTCAAGGCGTCTATCGTCGCCACATGTTCCGCCTGGATGCGCGAGAAAATCCGCTCGCGCAGCGCCGCATCCTTCACCAGATCCGCATAACGCGCGGCAATCGCGATATCGCTCTTTGCCAGCACCATGTCCATGTTCGCCAGCAAGCTGCTGAAGAACGGCCATTCCCGGTACATGCGCTGCAGGAGTTCGAGACGCGCCACCTTGCCGTCTTCGAGGAAGCTTTGCACCGCCGTGCCGAAACCGAACCAACCGGGCAGCATGAGACGGCATTGCGCCCAGCTGAACACCCAGGGAATCGCGCGCAGGTCCTCGATGGCACGGCTGTTCTTGCGCGAGGCCGGGCGGCTGCCGATATTCAGTCCAGCGATTTCGGAGATGACGGTGGACTCCCAGAAATAGGTTTCGAAGCCTTCCGTTTCATAGACCAGGTTGCGATAGGCCGAGAATGCCTCGCGCGACAATTCATCCATTGCAAAGAGGAAGGCCGGCTCCGGCTCCTTTTCCTGATGCGCGAGCAGGCTGGCCTCCAGCGTGGCAGCCGCCAATACTTCGAGATTGCGCCTGCCGACTTCGGGGTTGGCATATTTGGCGGTGATGACTTCGCCCTGTTCGGTCAGTCTCAGCTGACCCTGCACCGTTCCCGCCGGCTGCGCGAGGATGGCCTCGTAGCTTGGACCGCCGCCCCGCCCTACCGAGCCGCCGCGTCCGTGGAATAGCCGCAAGTCCACCGCATGCTTGCGGAACACCTCCACCAGCGCGATTTCCGCCTTGTACAGTTCCCAGCCGGATGTCAGGAAGCCGCCGTCCTTGTTGCTGTCGGAGTAGCCGAGCATCACCTCTTGGGTGTCGTTGCGGGAGGCAAGCAGTTGCCTGTACTCGGCAATCGAAAACAGCCGTTCCATCACCGTTGCGCCGCGCCGCAGGTCATCGATGGTCTCGAACAGCGGAACGATATTGACGTCGAGCCTGCCTTCGGCGGGCCGCAGGATGCCGGCTTCCTTCAGCAGGACCGCCACTTCGAGGATGTCCGACACGCCATTGGCCTTGGAGATGATGAAGTTGCAGATCGCGCCCTGGCCGTAACGCACCTGCACGCGCTTGGCGGTGGAAAAGATCGCCAGCTCAGAGCCGGTTTCTTCGGAATAGGCGATGTGCGGCGACGCCAGCGGACGGCAGGAAACGAGTTCTTGCCGCAGTAGCGAGATGCGCGCCTCTTCATCGAGGGACAGATAAGCGGTGCCGGGGCGCGCCACTTCAAGCAATTCGGCGACGACACGTTCATGCACATCGGCGTTCTGGCGAAGATCGACCGGCGCGAGGCAGAATCCGAATACCTCCACCGCCCTGCGCAGATGCCGCAGCCTGCCGCGCGCCAGCGCTGCCGAGCCGTTGACGGCGAGGGAGCGGTGAATGACATTCAAGTCGTTCAGCAACTCTTCGGCATGGTGGTATCGATTGTTGCAGCGTTCGTCGACATGGATGTTGCCGCCATCCACGAGGAAGCGGCGCGTATTCAGGAGCCGTTCGAGAATGCCGCCGATCGCGCGCCGGTATGGTTCATCCACGCGATGCGGTGACTGGTCGGAAGAACGGGCGGCAAGTTCGTCGAGATGAGTCGAGCTGTCAGCCAGGCCCTTCGCCAACGACAGGTTTATGGACAGCGCCTGCAATTCCGCGACATAAAAGTCGAATGCCCGCTCCGACTGCATGTGCAATGCCTGCGCCAGCACTTCCGCCGTCACGAAAGGATTGCCATCGCGGTCGCCGCCTATCCAGCTTCCGATTTTCATGAAGCCGGGCAAGGCGATAGCGTCGCTGCTCGCATGCGCCGTAAGGATGTCTTCCAGCCCGGCATAGAGGCGCGGCAGTTCGCGCAGCATGGTGCGATCAAAGTAAGACAAACCGTTTTCGACTTCGTCGAGCACCGACAGCTTGGACTTGCGCAGCATGCGCGTCTGCCACAGCGTCAGGATGGCGCGGCGCAGCGCGTCGTCGTTTTCCGCCGCCTCTTCGGACGTCAATTGCATGCGGTCGCGCTCATCGAGCAGGCGTGCGATCGCCATCTGGCAATTCAGGACACTCTTGCGCTGCACTTCGGTAGGATGTGCGGTCAGCACCGGGCTGACCATGGCATGCGTGAAGAACTCGGCGATGCCGTGCACAGGCACGCCGGCGTCGAGCACATTGCGCACCGCATGCGCCAGGCTGCCCTTGCGCGGCGGCGAGCCGGCCACCGCATGCGCGCGCGTGCGGCGGATGTGATGCTGGTCCTCGGCGATGTTGGCAAGCAGCGAAAAGTAGCTGAATGCGCGGATGACCTGCACCGTGTTGTCGGGAGACAGGGAGCCCAGTATCCATTCCAGCTCGGCGCGCGCGCCCGTATCGGCATCCCGGCGGAAGCGGATCGAGCATTGGCGAATGTCCTCGATCAGCGTGAAGGCCTCGCTGCCGTGCCGATCGCGTATCGTATCGCCGAGTATGCGGCCCAGTTGCCGGATGTCTTCCCGCAGCAAGGCGTCCTTGTCCTGATTGCTGATGTGCGTGTCCATATGATGTTCGCGTTCATTGAATGCTAACGTTAGCATTCAAATGCATTGTATGCGCCGCTGTCCATTCGTGTCAATTTTCTCGAATGCATGCTCCCATGTCCGGTAGTCGCCATAGAAGGAATTGGCGGCACGGACGCAATGCGTCAGCCATTCTTGGCATATCGAGCCTATCCATGCTATCGTTCGTCCAAACTCTTATCAGATTCCTATATGGTCACGATCAAAGACATCGCCGCCCGCCTGCAAGTCTCTCCCTCCACCGTGGGCCGCGCCCTGGCCGACGACCCGCGCATCAGCAGTGCGATGAAGCAAAAGGTGGCCGAAGTTGCCAGCGAATTGGGATATGTTGCCAACCGCGCCGCGCGCATGATGCGCGGCGTGTCAAGCAATCTCGTGGGCCTGGTGGTGCCGGACATCCGCAACAGTTTCTACTCCACCATTGCGCATGCCCTGTCGAAATGCCTCGAACAGGAAGGTTTCCAGCTCACGCTGTCCGAAACCGATGACGACCGGCTGGCGGAGCTGCGCCACATCCGCGAACTGACGAGCGTAAACGTCGCCGGCATCATCATCGTGCCGAGCGCCAAGCCGCATCCGGATTCGGTGCGCTTGCTTGCCATGACTTCGCACATCCAACTGCTGCGGCGGCATGCGTCGCTGGGCGACCAATGGTTCGGCATCGACGATGTGCAGGCCTTGCAGCAGGCGACGAAGCACTTGGTCGATCTTGGACATCGCCGCATCGCGTATATCGGCAGCTCGGCCGAACTGCCTACAGGCGCGGCGCGCTTGAAGGGTTTCCAGAATGCGCTTGCCGGGGTCAAGGGTGTCCGCGGCTTTGAGGAGCTTGGTGCACCCGGGTCCACGAATTTCGCACGCGATACGCTGCGCCGCCTTCTGGGGTCATCTACCCCGCCTACCGCGGTGGTCACCGGCTCGGTGCAGCATACGCTTGGCGTACTCGAAGAGCTGCTCGTCAGCGGTGTGCGCGTTCCCGAAGAGTTGTCCGTGGTCGGTTTTGGCGATGAGCTGGCGTATCGCTGGTGGGGGCCCGGACTCACGACGGTGGGCCTGCCAGTGTCGGAACTGGCGACGGCATGCGGGCTCTGGTTTGTTCACCGGCTCAAGCAGAAGTCCGTCAATGACGCGCCATACAGCTCGATCTCGCCGCCGACGCTCATCGTTCGCGGCAGCACGCAGGCAATCGAAGCAGCTAGCGCCAGCCGCTCCGGTGCGCGCCTGCGCAAGGTCGCCGACTGAACATCCGCCCCGGCCCGCGCGGCGGCTGTCGCGCGGAGCCGCTTGCCTGCTCTGCTTATCTTCCGCTCTGGCACTCTCCACATGCATCCCGTACTCGTCAATGTCTCCGGTGCCAACTGCTCTCCGTTTCCCGCGCTGCTGCATGATGGCCGCGTGCTGGCGTTGACGTACTGGAATGCACACTGGAATTCATTGCGCAATGCAATCTCGATGGCGGCATTGCTGCAGGATTGGGAAGTGCATGCGGCTGCGCTGACAAGGCTCTGCTCCGACTCGGCGACGTTTGAGGTCATCGCCACGCAGGGCTTGCCGGTCGATGCTTTGCATCTCCACGCACCTGTCGCGCCAAGGCAGGTGTACTGCACCATTGGCAACTATCGGGCACAGTTGCTGGAAGCCGCCCTCGATGCAGGCGATGGACCCGGCGGCGCGGAAGCGCCCGCACGGCGAGCCGCCACCCTTGCCGCGATAGCCAAGCGCAAGCGCGAAGGCACGCCTTACATCTGCATGAAGGGATGCGTCTGCGTCGCGGGGCCTCATGACGACCTGCGGATCGAAGAAGACCTCGCCACCCTGGACTGGGAAGTCGAGATCGGCGTAGTGATCGGCCGCACCGCGTGGCGCGTCGACCGCGCTTCCGCGCTGGAGCATGTCGCCGGCTATTGCGTCGTCAACGACCTCACGTTGCGCTCGAAGGTATTCCGCAGCGACCCGCAGATTCTCGGCACCGACTGGCTGCAATCCAAGGCGCGTCCCGGCTGGCTACCCACAGGGCCGTGGCTGGTGCCGGCGTGGAATGTTCCGGATCCCGCCGCCCTGGGCCTGCAATTGCGGTTGAACGGCGAGGCCATGCAGAGCGGCGCCGCGAGCGACATGGTGTTCGATATCGCGGAACAGATTGCCTACCTGTCTCACCAAACCCGGCTCGAACCGGGCGACCTCTTGTGCACCGGATCGCCGGCCGGATTCGGCAGCCATTACGGCCGCTATCTTCGTCCGGGCGATGTCGTGGAGGCCTCAGTCGAGGGCTTGGGGACGCAGCGGGTGCGGTGCACGGCGTAGGGGAAGCCAGGGCATCCGCATACTCCGTGCTGCGGAGGATGCGGGTCATAAGGGGATTGTGACCTACCCTCTTTCAGCGCGCGAGCACGCCGCGATCCTCCGCCACGACATCGTTGCGCAGCACGCCGATGCCGGGAATCTCGACCTCAATTACATCGCCGGGCTTGATCGGGCCGACGCCTGCGGGAGTTCCGGTCATGATCATGTCGCCCGGCAGCAGCGTCATATAGCGGCTGAGATAGGAAATCAGGTAAGGCACGGGGAACAGCAGGTCGGCCGTATTCCCGTCCTGCTTCACGACGCCGTTGACGCGGGTGATGATCTTCAGATTGGACGGATCCAGCCCGGTGACGATAGACGGCCCCGTCGGCGCGAAGGTGTCGTATCCCTTGCCCATCAGCAGGCAGCCGAATTCGCTTTCGCGGCGCTGCAGCACACGATCGCTGACATCATTGCCGCAGGTGTAACCCAGCACGTAATCCAGTGCCTGCGACTCGGACACATGGCGTGCCAGCTTGCCGATCACGGCCACCAGTTCACCTTCGAAGTGCACGTTTTCACCGTCGGCGGGATAGACAATCGACTCCTCCGGGCCGATGACCGATGTACTCGGCTTCATGAACAGCACCGGCAACCTCGGAACCGGCTTGCCCACCTCGTTGGAATGCGCCTTGTAGTTGTAGCCGAGGCCGAACACGCGCGGCTGATGAATGGGCGCAAGGATGCGGACCGCATCGAGCGCGTCGACGGCACCGCTGCGATGCAATTCATGGAAAGGCGAATCGTTCAAGCGGGCGATTTTATTGCCGCCTTCGAGGATTCCGTAATGAACGCGCCCGTCTAGGGCATACCTGACAATGTGCATGGATGACATATGAGCAACCTGTTGTGAATATATGTGCAAACGTTAGCAAAGAAAGCGCATCCGGTCAACCATTTCCGGGAATCGCGGCTTGCCGGATTTGGCCGGAAATAAAATATTTTTCACTCTCTATTGACAAAGGAAAGTCCGATTGCCACAATTTGTGCAAACGTTAGCAAAGAAGGAGACATCCATGACCTGGATTCACTGCCCGCCGCGGAGACTTCCGCATTCTTCCGGGGGTATCGCCCCGTCCCGTCTCGATAACCATAGCGAGGCCATCCAATGAGCATGACCCTGCTTGCCCAATCGGCCCTCGGCGGCTTGCTACATGGCGGCATTTATGCGTTGCTGGCGCTCGGCCTCAGCCTGAGCTGGGGCCTGCTGCGCTTGGTGAAGCTGAGCCATTTCGCCCTGGCGTTCCTCGGTGCCTACATCACGTATCACCTCGGCACCAATTACGGTTGCCCGCCGTGGCTGTCGGCCATGGTGGTCGTTCCGCTGTTCTTCATGATCGGGGTCGCCCTGCATGCCATCTTCGTGCGCTACACGGTCACCGAATTCGCATCGCTGCTGGTGACCTTCGGCATCACGGTCCTGATAGAGTCGCTGATCCAGTGGATATGGTCGGCGGACTTCCGCACCTACGAGACGAGCTATGCGCAGGAATCGATACGCATCGGACCATTGTTCGTACCGGTGCTTGAACTGTTCGCATTCATTGCGGCGCTCGTGCTCTCGGTAGGC
>DASVLM010000653.1:0-3739 GCA_036384875.1 Noviherbaspirillum sp. | reverse complement strand
GACCCTTCTTCTGCTGTTCACCGCCAAGGAGTTCACCTACATGCTGACCGGCGCCGCGCTGGGCAGATATGCGCGCTATCGCTACGGGAAATATCGTCGCATGCCCGGCCGTCGCGTTGGGAGCGCCGGCCTCAGGTTGATGAAGATGAATATGCAACAGGAGATGTGAATGCAGAGTCCATCCTGCTTCTTGAAAGGCGTGCTCATATGGTTGTGCTGTTGCGCGGCGACCGCGTCGAGCGCGAGCGAGAACAATGCGACGCGCTTCCGTTGCGGCGGACAGGTTGAAGCCCAAGCGTGGGCCGTATGGGATGGCGGCATTCGTCACTATGTCGAGCACGACCTGCTGCAGGTCCGCCTGAAGGAGCAGGGTGATGTCTATGCCCTGTACGACTTCCAGACCTATGTTCACAATCTGGTTTCGATGGCGCGGCGCTGCGGTCGCATATCGAGGTTGCGCGATATCTCGCAGCTCATCGGGGTGGCTTACGGAAGGCTCGAACCGGGCGGATTCTTTTCGTCCGGCCGGCGGTGGGTATGCCGCGGCGGGAAGATCTGCAACAACACGAATCGCCTGCTGAACAGCGAAGTCATGCTGGACAGCGTCCAGTTCCTCGGGCTCGCGTCTTCCGTCGCCAACGCACTGGCGACTTCCGGCAAGACATTGACGCCTCCCGACAGGCAATTCATCAATGACACGACAGAAATCATCCTGGAGCATTTGCAGCGATGGGGCGACAGGCATGCGATCAGGGAGGCGCTCAAGGCGGCAGACGCCACGCAAGCCGACGTTTCGGCAATGTCGTCACCGATCTTTACGGACAAGCAGCTCTGGATGATTGCGATATATGCGGAGCTGGCGGGAATATTGCAGTCGCAGGAGCGGGCCGCCACGGCGCGGAAATTCCCCCGGCTGCGCGAACATCTGGCCGCCTTGCTGCACCTGTTCGACAAGCGCGTCTCGATACGCAGCGTCGGCGGCAAGCGCAAGGGCGAAGTGAAGGTGGCGGACATCGATCGGGGCTTCTGGCGCCTGCATCCCGACAATCGATATGCCGGATATGAAGGCGAGGAAAAGCCGGTGAAATGCGCACCGGACGCGAGCGGCGAATCGGGTGCCAGGCCGACGTATGTCATTCCGCCGTCTGCGGCGACGCGTCGCAGCGACACCGGGTGGGATCTGAGCCACGCCAGGCGCCTCGTGCATGCGCTCGATGCGCTTTCCCGCAACAGGAAGGCGATGCAATCCGTCTTCACCATTGCGGACCGCGACATGCCGCGTGCGGACCTCCCGCGGTTCTTTGCCAACAACATTGTCGATGTCATGTGGAACAAGGACGGGGGCACGCCGCTGTTTTCCAATTTCTGGAGCGGCGCCAACGGATGGTTTCGCGTTGCCTACGACAACGGCACAGGGGAATGCGACGAAGGATCTCCGCCCTATGGCATGTCCGATTCCTTCGCGACAGGAGGATATGTTTCCTGGGCGGTATATCGGCACGAGATCGGTGAATTCGGAAAGGAGTTGTATGCGCTGATGAATGACGCGGAGGGGGTGCCGCCCGCTGTCGTTGTCCGGCATTATTCCGCGCTCGTCAATCGCGGCGACGAAGCTGCCTGGATGCGTACAAGGATTGCCTTCCTGCCGGGCCTGGTCGGCGTCGGCATCGATTAGCGCCTGCGCAAGCAATCGAAAAAATTGGATGCACCCTCCCGTTTCGGTGGGAACAGAACAAAAATCGCTACTTTCTTTTCGATTGGCGCTCGCTATAGTGAAAGCTGCCCGGCATGGGGAGGTCCATGCCGACTTAAGAATTCCTGCCTGCATCGACCCCGCCGAAAAAATAATCGCGTGTCGTTTTTATCCGGGCCAGCTCATGTTCGACAGCACAGGTTTGCGCAAGATATTCCTTACCCATACCTTGATCAATGCAGCAGGCATCGCCATCGCGCAGTCGCTGGTATTCCTTGCGACTCCCTATCTGGCAAGGCGATACTCGCTCGCGGAATTCGGCATTTATGCCAGTCTCGTTGCTGTCGGCAATGTCTTTGCGCATGCGGCAGCGCTGCGCTTCGATACTGCGCTGCCGTCGGTGGAAAGCGGAGAAGTGGCGCCAGTCTATCGGCTGGCCCTGCTGTCGTGCCTGTTCACCTTCCTGTTCGGCCTGGCGGCTGTTGCCTTGAACCTGTACAGGCATCTTCCCTGGCCGCAGTCGCTGTCTGCGAAGGAGCTGGCCTTCCTGTGCGTGACAGGCGGAACCCTCCAGGGGCTGATCATCATTTCCAGCGCGGTGCTGGTACGTAGCGGGCGCTTTCCGCAGATCGCGCTCCTGCGAATCGCGCAACAGGGCGGCTATGTCCTGTTCGCGGTGCTGGCTGTTCCCGGCGGCTTGCCGATGGCATTCATTCTCGGGCTGGGGATGACGGCCGCGATGGGGCTGAGCATGTCATGGCGTCAGGCCCTGGAGCCGGCCAGCCTCCCGCTCAAAAAGGCAGCGTGCAAGTTCTGGGAGTACCCGGTCATCAACATGCCGATGAGCATACTGGACACGTTGACGCTGGCAATGCCCCTGCTGTTCATCGTGCAGCACCACGGCGAAGCCGCCGCAGGGAACTATTCCCAGGTGCAAAGGCTGGCTGCCGCGCCGCTCATCCTGTGCGCCAGTGCAATTACCCAGGTGTTCTACAAGCATGCAGGTGATGTTGCGCGAAGCGGAAATTCCCCGCGTGCGCTCATGTGGAAAACAGTGCGGGGCCTGGCCCTGATCGGTGCGGCGCTCATCCTGCTTGTCTCCGTGTTCGGCGAGCCCGCATTTGCGCTGTTTCTCGGCAAGGGCTGGCGCACGGATTCGCATTACCTGCTTCTGGTGCTTTTGCCGGCCATCTTCCGCGTCAACGTCGCCCCGATCACCTCGATATTCATGGTGACGGAGCAGATCAGGCTCGGAGCGCTGTGGCAGTTGATGTATGCGGCAGCCACCTGGAGCATGCTGAGTTATGCCGGCCCGCGCCTGTCGCTCGACGGGTTGCTGCTGGCAGTTCTGGTCAACGAACTGATGTTGTTCACCCTCTACCTGTGGATGGCGGATGTGGCAGTACGTCGATATGAAAGGAGGGCGCTACCATGTGCGGCATAACCGGTTTTCTCTCAGTGAGCCCGATTCCGGCGGCATCGATAGCGAGAATGAACGATCTGGTCCGGCATCGCGGCCCCGACGACGAAGGCTTCCTGCTGTTCCGCTCGCCGGAATCGCCGGCCCTGGTATGCGGCGGTCCGGATACGCCGGACGAAAGCTACCGTTCCCGGCTGAGCTATTCGCCGGCGGACACCATCGCGGCGCACGTGGCGTTGCCCGTGACGCTGGCCCTGGGCCATCGCAGGCTTTCCATCATCGACTTGCATGTGACCGGTCACCAGCCGATGTGCACGCCGGACCGCCGCTACTGGATCGTCTACAACGGCGAGATCTACAACTATGTCGAGTTGCGCGCAGAGCTGGAGTCGCTGGGATATCGCTTTCATTCACACAGCGATACCGAGGTCGTGCTGGCGGCCTATGCATGCTGGGGAAAGGAATGCCTGCATCGATTCAACGGCATGTGGGCATTCGCCATCTACGACACCTTGCGCAAGGATCTCTTTCTTGCCCGCGACCGCTTCGGCATCAAGCCCTTGTACTACTGGATCGCGCCCGACGGCAGCTTTTGCTTCGGATCGGAAATCAAGCAATTCACCGCC
>DASVLM010000652.1:0-2259 GCA_036384875.1 Noviherbaspirillum sp. | reverse complement strand
AGGGCCGAACCGTTGTTACGTAGAAGTACACCCGGAGCGCATTCGGGGTTTCGTCGACCTTGCGACCCACCCATGGGTAACTGCAGTCTGCGCTGCGGTACTGGGGCCGGACTACAAGATCGTGGAAGCGGGCTTCGACATCCCTTTTCCCGGCGCCGAGAACCAGCCGTGGCACCGCGATTTCCGATCGCCGCCCGAAAGCCGTATCGGCCGCCGCCTGACGTCCCTTGCATTCAATATCACGACTGTCGATGTGACAACGGACATGGGGCCGTTCGAAATTGCCCCGGGCACCCAATGGGACGATCTTTCAGCTTGCGAGAACGAGATGTTCCCGCCAAAGAGCTTCTATCACCGTTACGAAACACGCGCCCAGCGCAAGTTGCCGCAAATCGGCGATATCTCGGCACGTTCGGCACTGACCATCCATCGCGGCACGGCGAATCGTTCAAACATCGCACGGCCCGTCTTCGTTCTCGGCGTAGACTCCCCGGAAGGGCGCAACTCGATGCATCACGACCTCCAAGTGACGAAGGCATACCATGACGCTTTGCCGGACGTGGTCAAAGCCCACCTTACCTCCCGAATCGTCGATCATCTCGAGAATATTGAACAAGCCCATACGATCGAAGGCTTGTTGATGGCGGACAGCTGAGGAAGGTTTGCCAGACAGTAGTCAGGTCATGCGGAGCGCAACAACACCGCACGAGATTCAGCTGGACGACGCGCGGAAACGGCGAAGCGCCGAATCGACCATGCCTTCAACGCTGCCGCCAGTCGCGTATTCGCGGCGCAAGAAACTGGCATCACTGCCGTCGCGGACAGTACGGTAAAGATGCTCCAGAGCTGGAAGGCTTCCGAGCTTTTCGGCGTGGAGCTCGACTCGTCGCAACGTGGTCAGGATATCTTCGCTCAAGGACAACGCATCGTAGCTCTTGGGATGCACAATCGTCCCATCGAGGCCGAAGCGGCATGCCTGGAAACGATTGTAGTTGTACACGAGGTAATCGTCCTCCACCGGTTCCGGCTCGCCACGTTCCAGCAACAGGCTGCACAGCGCCTGGAGGTAACAGGCCAGAGCGGCGGCCTTTTCCACCTCCAGTGGCGTATCGCATACGCGCAGCTCGATCGTACCGAATTCCGGCTTCGGCCGGATGTCCCAATAGAAGTCCTTCATGCTCTTGACGATGCCGGTATGCTCCATGCGTGCGAAGTAGTCACGCTCGAAGTCTTCCCAGCGCAGCATGAAGGGCGCGCGTCCGGACAAGGGAAATGCGAATACCGAATTGAGCCGTGCCGAATTGAACAAGGTGTCACGCCCCTGCACATAAGGCGATGATGCCGACAATGCGATGAAATGCGGCACGTAGCGATTCAGTGAATGAAGCAGAAACAGCGCATCGTCACCCGACGCGCAGCCGACATGCACATGCTGGCCGAAGATCGTGAACTGTTTGGCGAGATAGCCATACAACGCGGAGACCTCTTTGAAGCGCGGTTTGGAAAAAATCTTGCGGTCGGACCATTTCTGGAATGGATGTGTACCGCCACCGCATACGCCAACATTGAGCCGATCCCCCGCAGCAACGAGCGTATCGCGAATACGCTGCAATTGACCGAGTAGATCAGTATGGTTTGATTGCACGTCGGTTGATATCTCGATCATGCTCTGAGTGATCTCCGGCGTGACATTGCCTGGAAAGGGAGATCTCGCCAGCACATCCAGCATGTCCGGACTTGCCTCAGCAAGGTCGAAGTCCGACAGGCTTACCAGTTGTAATTCGAGTTCGACGCCGAGCGTCAATGGCTGCGAGTTCTTGAATGGTTCGAGTGGCATGTCATTCCTCCAGTCTTTCCGGAGCTTCACCGGCGGCAATCAGTGCACGCTGCGTCAAGATAGGGCCGAGCACTTCCAGCAGCAGGGTTGCCGCTGCCAGCGGCGCCAGTTGATCCGGCAATTCGATACCCGTATAACGCGCCTGCTCCAGCAGCAAAATGACGAACACCGACATCGGCATCAGTGCAAATCCGGTCAATATTCCCTTGCGCCACGACACACCCGATGCTCGAGAGAACAGCAGTACGCTCAGCGACTTGGATGCAAGACGAACCATCACGATTGCCAGCCCAAGGCTGAGACCTGCATACACGCGCTGCCAATCGAGGATGGCTGCAATAAACACAAAGAGCAAAACTGCCAGTAAATCTCCAAGTGCGCTGAAATTGCGTTGCGTCTGGCTTAACGCCACTCTCCGGTAG
>DASVLM010000651.1:0-4357 GCA_036384875.1 Noviherbaspirillum sp. | reverse complement strand
TGCTTGCCTGGAAGACGGAAGTTGCGGATGTCGTCGTCGGCCAGGAAGATACCCACAAGGAGAGGGTCGAGAAGCTCAAGGCAACATCGCTGGATGATCGCATCTACGTGATGACCCCTCAGGCGCGCGTGATCGAATTGCCGGCAGGTTCAACGCCTATCGATTTTGCCTACCACGTGCATACCGATGTCGGCCATCGTTGCCGTGGCGCTCGCGTCGATGGTGCCATGGTGCCGCTGAATACGCCGTTGAAGAACGGGCAGACGGTCGAAATCATTACTGCGCGTGGTGCGACTGCAATCGGCCCGTCTCGTGATTGGCTAAGCCCGGGCTATGTTGTCAGCCCGCGCACCCGCACCAAGGTACGCGCCTGGTTCAACTCCATCGAACAGGAAGAAACCTTGGCCCAAGGCCGCGCGATGGTGGAAAAGACACTGCAGCGGGAGGGCAAGACTGCGACCAACCTGGAAGAGTTGGCGCACAAGCTTGGCTTCCAGAAGCTCGACGATATGTTCCTTGCAGTCGGCAAGGAAGAGTTCAGCTTGCGCAATATCGAGCATGTGCTGCATCCGGAGGAAGATGCCAAGGCCGCGAAGGAAGCTGAGGACGCGGTCCTGCCTAACAAGAGCCGTGCGTCGAGCGTGACGCAGGGTGCGAAGTCAGGTGTGCTGGTGGTCGGCACGGATGGCCTGATGACGCAGCTCGCTCGCTGCTGCCGGCCTGCGCCGCCGGATGAAATCGTGGGATTCGTCACGCGCGGCAAGGGCGTTTCCATCCACCGTGCCAATTGCAAGAACCTGGCGCAGATGCGGCAAAAGGCATTCGAGCGGGTGATCCAGACGACCTGGGGTGAGTCCGGCAAGGATACGGTCTACCCCGTCGACATCTTCGTTCTCGCAAGCGATCGCCAGGGACTGCTGCGCGACATTTCGGAAATCTTCTCACGCGAAAAGATCAATGTGATCGGTGTGAGCACGCAGAGTGCCAAGGGGCAGGCGCGGATGTCGTTCACCGCGGAGATTTCATCTACCGAGCAGTTGCAGAAGGCGCTGTCGATCATCCATGAAGTGAAGGGCGTGGTCGAGGTTCAGCGGCGCTAGGCGCTCTGTTCCTGCGTGTGAGGCCGCTTTGGAACACGCCTGCGTTTTGTCTCAGCTTTCTTCTACCATTGACGGAAGTTCGGCCTGCAGCGTGACATGGTCGATACCATGCTTCTCCAACAGCATCGCCTTGATCGCTCGCAGGACTTGCGGCCATTCCTGCAGGTCGTGAATTTCCACATGGCCGATCAATGCAGGTTGCCCAGGCGTCATTTCCCAGACGTGCAGGTCATGCACCGATAAAACGCCGGCAACGGCCGCCAGGTCTGCGCCGACCTGCAGGTAATCGATGTGATGCGGCACGCCTTCCATCAGGAAGTGATAGGACTCGCGCAGTACGCCGAACGTGGATTTCAAGATGAGCAGCGACACAACAACGGATAGCAGCGGATCGATCTGCAGCCAGCCCGTGAAATAGATCACTGCACCGGCTGCCAATGCTGCAACCGAGCCCAGCAGATCACCCAGCACATGAACTAGTGCGGCGCGCGTGTTGACGCTGTTCTTGTCATGCGAAAGCAGCCAGGCCACGATCACGTTGAGTACGAGTCCGATTGCAGCAACGCTGACGACGGCCTCTCCCTTGACGGGCTCCGGGGATGCGAAACGGTGTGCTGCTTCGAAAGTGATCCAGCAAACAACCGCGAGCATGGCAATCGCGTTGAAAAAGGCGGCCAGGGCTTCAGCGCGCCCGAAGCCGAAAGAATGCTTCGCTGAGGGTGGGCGCTTTGCGATTGTTTGCGCCAGCAAGGCGAGACCAAGCGCCGAAGCATCGGTCACCATATGGCCAGCATCCGATATCAATGCCAGTGAGTTCGACCAAAAGCCGGCGGCAACTTCAACAAGCGCGAATCCGAACGTCAGAATGAGTGACCAGCCGAGCACAGCGGAATTGCGCCCCTCGACGACATGATGATGTGAGGCGTCGCCCGCGCGGTGTGCGTGCAAGTGAGTGGAATGTTCCGGTTGATCGGGTTTTGCTTTCATGTGCATATTGCTGTCGAGCGGAGCGAATGTCGCGGTAGATTTGCTAACATCTTGCGCAATGCAAGTTTTATGTTGCCGAGTGTACAGGAATCGTCGTTCCGCGCGGACGCGGATTACCGTCTTGGCGACGCATATCGTTTGCCACAACATTGCCCCGATCCCGCCATGCCGAAGTTCGCCGCCAATCTCTCCATGATGTACAACGAGCATGAGTTTCTCGACCGTTTTGCTGCTGCTGCAAGCGACGGCTTCGAGGCGGTCGAGTTCCTCTTTCCGTATGCCTACGCTGCCGACGACTTGAAGTTGCGGTTACAAGACTGCGGTCTTCGTCAGGTGCTTTTCAATTGCTCGCCAGGCGACTGGGCTGCCGGCGAACGCGGGCTGGCAGCGCTGCCGGGCCGTGAGGATGAGTTCAAGCGCAGCATCGAGCAAGCGCTGGACTACGCGCAAGCGCTCGGCAATTCTCGTTTGCATGTAATGGCCGGCCTGGTCTCCTTAGGTCAGGATAGGAATCGGCATCGAGAGGTATACCTCGGCAATCTCGAATACGCAGCGCGACAGGCTGCGGCGCATGGCATTGCTATTCTCATTGAACCAATTAATACGCGTGATATGCCAGGCTACTTCCTGAATCGTCAGGATGACGCGCATTCCATTTGCAAAGAAGTGGGGGCACCCAATATCAAGGTGCAATTCGATGCTTATCATTGCCAGATCATGGAGGGAGATTTGGCAACGAAGTTGCAAAGGGATATTGCTGGCATCGCACATGTGCAGATCGCTGGCGTACCTGAGCGACACGAGCCAGATATCGGGGAACTGAACTATCCCTACCTGTTCCAATTGATGGATGACCTTGGTTACGATGGATGGGTGGGATGCGAATACAGGCCGAGAGGGAAGACCTCGGACGGTTTGGGATGGCTGCAACGCTGGATTGCACAAAAGCACTAGCGCAACAAAAAAAAGGACGCTATAATTTCGCTTCTTTAGGCTCGTAGCTCAGCTGGTTAGAGCACTACCTTGACATGGTAGGGGTCGTTGGTTCGAGTCCAATCGAGCCTACCAACGAATTGCAGTATTGAAGTACACAACTTGTAAGAGCGAGAAAGGCACTCCGGTTATGACACCGCGAACTACAACCGCAGAGGTTTTAGTACGGCGCTAGTCGGGGTATTTTTCGTCTTTGAAAATCGAAAAACGCGGCTAGGCCGCGTTTTTTTTCGTCCGCAGTTTTTATCACTCAATCTAGCGTCGTTTGCAATATGACGCAGATATGGAGAACAACATGGTTTCAGTCCGACTTCCTGATGGATCGCAGCGTCAATTCGATACGCCTGTCACTGTGGCGCAAGTCGCCGCCAATATCGGCGCAGGGTTGGCCAAGGCTGCAATTGCAGGCAGGGTCGACGGCAAGTTGGTCGATACCTCCTATTTGATTGAGCGCGATACTGAGCTGGCTATCGTTACCGACAAGGATCCGGAGGGCCTGGAAGTTATTCGCCATTCGACAGCTCATTTGCTGGCGTATGCCGTGAAGGAGTTGTTTCCCGATGCGCAAGTAACCATTGGTCCGGTCATCGAGAACGGTTTCTACTACGATTTCTCCTACAAGCGGCCCTTTACGCCGGAAGATCTGCAGGCGATCGAGAAGAAGATGGCCGAACTGGCGAAGAAGGACGAGGCTGTGACGCGCAAGGTATTGCCGCGTGACGAAGCAGTTGCCTATTTCAAATCCATAGGTGAAGCCTACAAGGCGGAGATCATCGGCTCCATTCCTCAAGGTGAAGATGTGTCGCTCTATACTGAGGGCAACTTCACTGATTTGTGCCGTGGTCCGCACGTGCCTTCGACTGGCAAGCTGAAGGTATTCAAGCTGATGAAGCTGGCCGGCGCCTACTGGCGCGGCGATTCGAAGAACGAGATGCTGCAGCGTGTCTACGGCACGGCTTGGGCAAAAAAGGAAGATCAGGACGCTTATCTGCACATGCTGGAAGAGGCGGAAAAGCGCGACCACCGAAAATTGGGCAAGCAGCTCGACCTGTTCCATTTTCAGGATGAGGCTCCTGGGTTGATCTTCTGGCATCCGAAGGGTTGGACCATCTGGCAACGGGTGGAGCAATACATGCGCCGGGTCTATCAGGAGAGTGGCTACCAGGAGGTGAAGGCGCCGCAAATTCTGGATCGTGCCCTATGGGAAAAGACTGGCCACTGGCAAAACTACCGCGAAAACATGTTCGTGACTGAGTCGGAGAATCGCAATTACGCGC
>DASVLM010000650.1:0-1595 GCA_036384875.1 Noviherbaspirillum sp. | reverse complement strand
CGCCATCCACATGACCTTGGGTGAAAAGGTCACTGAAGGTATTGATGGTGCTGTCATCAGCGTGTGCGCTGACACTGAGTGTGCCGAGCACGGCAGCGATGGCTACGGCGACGATTTTGTTGCGCATGATTGGAAGCTCCGCATCGGGGACGAGAATGTCGTGCTGCGGCACTTCACCCATGGCCATCAGGAGCCAGAGACGGATCAGCTGCACCGCGCTTGTATTAAGTTTGTGTGATGAATGTGACACTCGCGTAAATCGCAAATGACAATCAGATTACGGTGCAACAGTGCGTGTCGCCGACGAAAACTCTTGCGCCACCAAGCGCGTACCGCGCAATGACAGCGCCCCTGGCTTTGAATACATGCAGCCTCGTACAGACAATATGTAGTCAAGTGGTCGATGCGTATTGCCGTGTCCCTGGCCCCGCCGCGTCTTTGTGCAGGCTGAGGATGGGCGCCGGGACGCTGCTGCTATGCTTGTTCGATGCCTGATCTCTCTTCCTCTGTAACCATGCGCATGGCCGAGCGCTTCCGCGGCTTTCTTCCCGTGGTGGTCGATGTCGAAACGGGCGGTTTCGATGCCGAACATGACGCCCTGCTGGAAATTGCAGCCGTTCCGCTGTCGATGGATGCCGACGGCTGGCTGCGCCTGCAACCCGCGGTGTCGACGCACGTGGAGCCGTTTCCGGGCGCGAACCTGGACCCGCGCTCGCTGGAGATCACCGGCATCGATCCCTACAATCCGCTGCGCGGCGCACTGGCCGAACGGTCGGCACTGGACCATGTCTTTCATGTGGTGCGCGAGGCGGTGCGCGAGGCAGGTTGCCAGCGGGCCATCCTGGTGGGACACAACGCCGCATTCGACCTGGGCTTCCTCAACCAGGCGGTGCGCCGCACCGGCCACAAGCGCAATCCGTTCCACCCGTTCAGCTGCTTCGACACCGTCAGCTTCGGCGGCCTCGCGTTTGGCCAGACGGTATTGAGCAAGGCGGTACTGGCGGCAGGCCTGCCGTTCGACAGCCGCGAGGCACATTCGGCGGTATATGACGCCGAGCGAACCGCCGAATTGTTCTGCAGCGTGGTCAACCGCTGGCGCCGGCTTGAATCGCTCGAACAGGCGCAGCGTGGATTGGATGCGGCCTGAAACCGCCACAGGACGGGATTTGCCAGCGGTCGCGGAGCGATTTCATGCGATCGACGTGACAGCCGACCCATCGTTGTCATCTGTCTGAAACATTCATTTCATCCAATGGCAATACGAAAAGCCTGAAATGGCGAGGTCGCATCCTCTCGTCCCTCCAAGGAGCTACCGTGTTGACCTTCAGCAAATCCCCCATTCGATTCGCCGCTGTCGCAGCGCTCGCCGTGGCTTCGAGCTTCGGCATGACCGCGCAGGCTACCGACATCACCGGTGCCGGTTCCAGCTTCGTCTACCCGGTCATGTCCAAGTGGTCGGCGGCCTACGCCGAGAAGACCGGCAACCACCTCAACTACCAGTCGGTCGGCTCCGGCGCCGGCATCGCGCAGATCAAGGAAGGCACCATCGACTTCGGCGCTTCCGATGCGCCGATGAAGGCGGAAGACCTGGAGAA
>DASVLM010000649.1:0-2390 GCA_036384875.1 Noviherbaspirillum sp. | reverse complement strand
TACTTCACGTCCGACAGCTTGTTGCGCGACCACTGCTTGGCGAATTTGATATTGCCCGTCAGGAGGCGCGGATGATCCATGAAGAAGCGGCCGACCAGATCGTGGCCGTTGCCCAGGCCAGCCGGCAACACCTTGTTCGATGCCAGCAGCAGGCGCGCATTCTCGATGCCGCCGGTGGCCAGCACATAAGTCTTGGCCGTGACCTTGGCTCGAATGCCGGTAAGCGTCGCGATATCGATATGCGTGACGGTGCGGCCGGCGCGATCGGTGTCGATATTCGTTGCGTTCGCGTACAGGAAGACGCGCACGCGCTGCGAACGCTTCAGCTTGTCGCGATAGAGTTTGCCGAAGCGAGCCGGCGGGCTGAACTGCGAAATGGTGTCGCGCACCTTGCCGGAGACGAGCGGAATGCGGCGCACGTCGGAACGATTGATCGAACGCTCCCAGAAGTCCGGGTCGAAATTGTTGGGACCGAGCTTGAGCAGCGCATGCGTGCGCTCGTAGTACGGCGCGAGTTCAGAGAGGCCGAAGGGCCATCCGCTGTGCGCCACCCAGTCACGCTTTTCAAAGTCCCACGGGTCCAGCGGCCGGCACCAGCCGCCCCAGCAGTTGCTGCTGCCGCCGAGGAAGCGGCTGCGGCTGCCGTCGGCAAAGTTGTAGCGCCACTCGCCTACGTCTTCGCCGCGATACAGGTCGCGCGTATCGTCGTCCGGGTTGAATCCGCCGCTTTCCAGCAGGACAACATCAATCCCCTTTTTGTCCAGCTCCATTGCAAGCGTAATTCCAGCGACACCGCCGCCGATGATGCATACGGTGGTGTCCACGACCATGCCTTGTTGAATTCGTCGCGTATCGATAAACATTATTCTCTTGCATCCCTTATGTGATTCATCCACACACACTGCATTCGCGTCCATCTCCGAACGCACCATGTTTCCAGCAAGCGTATGCGGCGCGTTTGCTTGTGCAGTTATCGCGTCTTGCTTGTCGTGGTAATTAAAAAAATAAGACTTCGTTCAACGCCATGTATTGATATTGCTTATGAAGGGTGCAAAATCCGGCAGGCATGATCGCGTGCCATCATCTGGATCAAAAAGCCAGCGATGCATCCGGCTTGCTTGCAAGGATTGCGCGCTTGAACTCGGCCTGGATGCGCTGCAAGGCGGCATCGGATTCGCCTTCGAAGCGCATCACCACTACCGGCGTCGTGTTCGACGAACGGGCGAGTCCGAAGCCGTCCGCATACTCGACACGCAAACCGTCGATCGTCACCACCTGCTCGGCGCCGGGGAACTTCGCGTCGCTGCGCAGCTTCTCGATCAGCTGCACGTTCTCGCCTTCGGCCAGGTGCAGGTGCAACTCCGGCGTGCTGGTCGATTGCGGCAAGGCATTCAATACGGCCGACGGGTCCTGTTCCTTCGACAGCAATTCGAGCAGGCGTGCGCCGGCATACAGGCCGTCGTCGAAGCCATACCAGCGGTCCTTGAAGAACACGTGGCCGCTCATCTCGCCGCCCAGCGGGGCGCCGGTTTCGCGCAGCTTGGCTTTCACCAGCGAATGGCCGGTCTTCCACATCAGCGGGCGGCCGCCGTGCTGCTTCACCCACGGTGCGATGTGGCGCGTGCATTTGACGTCGTACAGGATCTCGGCATTCGGGTGGCGCGTGAGCACGTCGGCGGCAAACAGCATCAGTTGCCGGTCGGGGTAGATGATCTGGCCGTCTTTCGTGACCACGCCGAGGCGGTCGCCGTCGCCATCGAATGCGAGGCCCAGTTCGGCGTCGGTCTGTTGCAGGCAGCGGATCAGGTCTTGCAGGTTTTCCGGATGGGCGGGGTCGGGATGGTGGTTGGGAAAGTGGCCATCGACTTCGCAGAACAGTTCGATCACTTCGCAGCCCATCGCACGGAACAGGTCGCCGGCGAAGGCACCGGCCACGCCGTTGCCGCAGTCCACGGCAATCTTCATCGGGCGCGCCATCTTGACGTCGCCGGTGATACGGTCGAGGTAGGCTTGCTTGATGTCATGGGTGCGATAGCTGCCCTGCCCTTGCGCGAATTCACCCTTGACGATGGCCTGGTACAGCCCCTGGATGGTGTCACCGTAGATCGCTTCGCCGGCCAGCACCATCTTGAAGCCGTTGTAGTCGGGCGGGTTGTGGCTGCCGGTGACCATGATGCCGGAGGCGGCGCCCAGCACGTGGGTGGCGAAGTAGACCATGGGCGTGGCGACCTGGCCGAGGTCGATGACGTCGACGCCGGTCGATTGCAGGCCGGCGGCCAATGCAGCCGACAGCTCGGGTCCGGAGAGGCGGCCGTCGCGGCCGATGATGACGGTGGTTTCGCCCTTGGCGCGGGCAGCGCTGCCGAAGGCCTGGCCGATCTGCCTGGCGA
>DASVLM010000648.1:0-1946 GCA_036384875.1 Noviherbaspirillum sp. | reverse complement strand
CGCCGTAGCGTTCGTCGAAACCCTTCAGCAAGTGATAGCGCACATTCTGGCGACGCACCGATGAGAAGCCGTAGAGTGCGAAACGGTCGCCGGTGGCGGCCAGCGCTTCGCCGAACAGCAGCAGGCTGTCGCGGATCACGTCGATCACGCGTGCCGAGTTGCTGACCCACGCGTCGGTGGACAGCGACAAGTCCGCCAGCAGCAGGCAGGACAAATCGCGCGAGCGGTTGCGGCTGTCGATATAGAGACCGGGTTCGCCGACCGGCATGCCGCTCGCCCGCTCCGCCGCGTAACGCACGCAGGCGTCCATGTCGAGATCGCTGCCGTTGGCTTGCGCGCGCAGGCGCTCGCGTTGCGGCGTCAGCGCCTGGAACTGGTTGCGCAGGCGCTTCGCGGTGTTGCGCAACGATACCGGCAAGTCGCAGGCTTGCGCGTCGCGCGCAACCATCATCTGCACGTTGCAATGTGCCGGTTGCAGGACCTGCTTGCGCCAGTCCCATTCCGGCAGGAGGATGCCGTCGGCCAGCACGACGTCGTCGTCGGATTCGGCCGGCAGGTCGAGGTCGAAGCGGATGCGGCTGGCGGTGGTCTTGCCGTCGTTGGTGACGGTGAGCGTATCGAGGTCGTTCGCAGCCTTGGCGGCATCGTCGTTGTCGTCTTCGTCCAGCGGACGGTCCACCTTCACGTATTCCGCCCAGGAGAACAGGCTTTCGGCGCGAAACAGCAGCATGAAGGGACTCTTGTTCTCGGGCGTATCAACGGATTGCGCACCGCGCTTGCGGCCTTCTTCGTCGCGTTTCACCTTGCTGCCTTCGGGTTGCTGCGGCACCTCTTGTGCGGACTTGCGCTGCGCGGACTTCGTTGCGACAGGCTCGGGATGCAGCCACAGCAGCACCGGCGCCGGCGGGATCTTGCCGACGATGAAGTGATCGACCGAACCCGGCTCGGCCAGTGCTGCGCGAATGGCGCTCTCCCCCGCTGCTTCCATGGCAGGCAGTTTCGCGGGATCGGGACGTTGTGCCAATGCAGCTTCGACGAGGCGGCGATAGCGTTCACGCAAGCCGGGCAACGCTTCCAGCGTAGCGAGCGTGGCTTGCTGGTTACGCACGATCCATTCGGCGTCGGGTGCGACATCGTGCGCGGCCAGCGCGATCAGCCACAGGTAGAGTTCACGGTTGAGCGATTTCTCCGGCAAGGCATCAATCGCGGCGGGAAGGTAGAGCGTGGCGTCGTCGGTGCGCGCGAGTTCGATCTTGTCGCCAATGCCGGCGATGCGCTCCAGCAGGCTGCGGCGGGCACCGTGCGAACCTGCATTGCCGGCACGCACGGACAACGCCGCGTCGCCGCCGAGGGCGCGGAAGAAGATAGGCGCAATGCGCTCGACTTCCTTCAGTTCGACGCGCTCCTTTGGAAAGCCGCGATATGCGGTGCGCGTGATGAGCTTGTCCCACAGGCCGCCGACGAATTCTTCCATATCACTGTTCCTTTTCCGGGGCGGTGGGCACACGCTTGAGCATGATGGTCTTTGCCGCGTTGACGTTGAATGCCGCTTCCGATTCTGCGCGCAGGTCATGCACCCAGTTCAGCAGCGAGCCGGAAGGATTGTCTTCCTGCGTGTGCTCGCAGGCGTCCACGCATTGCCCGCACTGCACGCAGGCGAACATCATGCGCTTGACGTTGCGCGGATGCAGGCGCATCGGGCAGACGTGGTCGCAGGCGTTGAAGCAGGTAGAGCAATCCTTGGCGCGGTCACGCTTGAAGCCGACCACCATCGCCTTGTCGTTGCCCATCCAGGCCAGGCTCTGGAACAGGCCGACGGCGCAGGCGTAGCGGCAGAACAGATGGCGCGCGAACATGAACTCGATGAAGAAGGCGATGCTCGCGGCCGTCAGGAAAATTGTCTGGTTGCGCGTCAGCGTGCCATGCCAGATGTTGCCGTAGATTTC
>DASVLM010000647.1:0-3774 GCA_036384875.1 Noviherbaspirillum sp. | reverse complement strand
ATGTCGCGGCAGAAATTGGCGAGTCCGATGCCAACATCACCTACGTCGGCATGGACGACGACAAGGATCACCTGCTGAAGCAGTTGCGCTTCACCATCCAGGTCGAAGATCGCATCCACCTCGCACGCCTGATGCGCAATGTGCGCCGCATCCCTGGCGTTGCACGCATCCTGCGCGAACGTTCCTGATTGACTTCCCTGCCGCTCCCGCCTTTACAGGTGCGAGTCGCGGCCACGACGGTGTATCGTCTTGTGCATGCGGCGCAAGCCGAGCCAGACGCACACCGCCACGACGGGCACCAGCACGCCGGTAAGCAGATCCGGATTCACTGGCAATCCGGCGGCTTTCGCAGCCTTTCCCGCATAGCCGAACAAGCCGATCATGTAATACGAAATCGCCGCGACGGAGAGACCTTCCACGGCCTGCTGCAAACGTAGCTGCTGTGCGGCGCGCGCATTCATCGACTGCAGAATCTTGCGGTTCTGCCTTTCCTGCACGATGCCGACTCGCGTGCGCAGTAAGTCGTTGGTGTGGGCGATCCGCTCGGCCAGCGTCTCCTGTCGGCGCGCAATTGCAACGCAGGTATTCATTGCCGGAGTGAGGCGACGGTCCATGAACTCGCCGACAGTCGGAAATCCATCGATACGCACTTCGCGTAATTCCTCGATGCGCGCATGCACCAGCCGGAAATATGCTTGCGACGCGGAGAAGCGATAGCTGTTGTCGAGCGCGAGTTTCTCGATGCGTGCGGCCAGCCCGGTGATTTCGCCGAGCAGTTCCTGCTCCCGGTCCGTGTCGGTAGAGCCCTCGTCGGTGCCCACCGGATCGCCGTTGTCGACCATCGCCGCCGTCAGCGTCGCCAGTTCACCCTCAATGCCGTTCAACACCGGAGTCGCGCGATGCGCATGCGGCAGCCCCAGCAAGGCCATCATGCGATAGGTTTCGATTTCCAGCACGCGCTGCACCAGGCGCCCCGATTCCTGCTCGTGAAAGCCGGCATCGCGCACGACGAAACGGGAAAATCCGTCGGACTGGATCAGGAAGTCGGTCCAGATCTCACCGTTGTACAACGCCCGGCTGCCAACAATATTGCTGCCTTCGAAAGCACGGCGCAGGCTTTCTGCAAACTCCGGAGCCGGCGCACTGCTCTTGTCGAGCACCACGTGCGCCGCCACCATGATCTTGCCCTGCAACCCGAGCAGCCAGTCTTGAGGGATCTGGAACAGCGGCACCCGCTCGAAGGCATCTGCAGGCGAAAGCGGTTCTTCATGACGCTGCGCAAAGGTATAGGTCGCGAACTCAGTATGGCACTCCCACTTCAGCCGGAAGTGGCCGAAGTCATGATAGAAATATTTCGCATCGAGTCCCGGCGCCGTAACGCCGAAATGCGAGCACAGTGCGACCAGCGTGGCATGCCGGGAGGTGCCGTCCAGCGGCACGCCATTTTCGTCACGTCCGTAGACAGCAAGATGCGTGAGACTTTCCGGTGCATCGAGACGCAGGAAGGGACGGGAGTGCACCTCGGCGGCCAGCGGCACGCGCAAAGCATGGTTCAGACTCGAATAGACGATGGACATGGTTGAAGAGGTTGTTCCGTATTGTTTCAACTTAGCAAATTCTGTACCGATTCGATGACAGGGCTTTGACAGCAAACATCAACTCGTGCGGAACAGGCCCGCACGACAATCGAATTGACCGCTACAACAGGAAGCCACCTCAGGGGATGCGAGGCGCTATTGCGCTATTGCGGTGCCGGGTAAGACACCTCGAGGATGGTCAGCTCGTCGATGCCTGCCGGCGTCCTGAGCGTGACCGTTTCGCCTTCGCGCGCCTTGGTAAGCGCACGGGCGACAGGGGAAATCCAGCTGATCTTGCCGTTCAGCGGATCAAGTTCATCGATGCCGACGATGGTGACGGTATGTTCGTCGCCGGCCTGATTTTCGTACGTGACTGTTGCACCAAAGAACACCTGATCGTTCCCTTGGTGAACACTTGGATCAACCACTTCGGCCAGGTCCAGCCGCTTCGTCAGGAAACGGATGCGGCGGTCAATCTCGCGCAGGCGCCGCTTGCCGTAGATGTAATCGCCGTTTTCCGAGCGGTCGCCATTGGACGCCGCCCAGGAAACAATCTGCACCACTTCCGGGCGATCGACGTCGATCAGGCGCAGCAACTCTTCCTTCATGTGGCGATGGCCGGCGGGCGTCAAGTAGTTCTTCGTGCCGGCCGGAATCTGCGGCGCACCATCGAGGTCGTCTTCGTCGTCGTTGCTCTCTTTGACAAATGCCTTGCTCATGACAGGTATTGTAGCGCGCCGAGAATCACCATTCGCCAATCACTGGCCAATCACTGTTCACCGGACTCGATGATGAATCCGGCGCCCTCTTCCTGCTTGAGCGCATCCACAAGCCACGGCATCACTTCGCGCAGTAGAGGTTCGAGCGTCCACGGCGGGTTGAGGATGAACATGCCGCTGCTGCGCAAGCCGAAACCGTCCGGCGCCGGTCCGCTGATCGACAGCTTGACGTTGAGCCAGCTCTTGGCCGGCACGCGCTTCAGCTTGCCCGGCAGCTCGCGCGACTCCATGCGCTGCAATGCCGGATACCAGACTGCATAAGTGCCGGTCGGAAAGCGAGTCAGCGCGTCGTTCAGCGTATCCTTGACGCGACGGTAATCGTCTTTCACCTCGTAGGGTGGATCGATCAGGACGATACCGCGGCGCGAAGGAGGCGGCAGCAGCGATTTCAGGCCGTTGAATCCGTCATCGCGCTGGATCATCACGCGCTTGCCGCGACCGCCAGAATGGCGTTCGGTTTCAAGCTTGCGGAAGTTGTCTTCGAGGAGCTTGCCGTCGGACGGGTGCAGTTCGAACAGGCGGATGCGATCCTGTTCGCGCAAGAGTTTGTCGGCGCAATACGGCGAACCGGGATAGTACTTGAGCTTTCCGCCGGGATTCATGTCGCGCACCACATCCACGTACTCCTTCACCGCCTCGGGCAGGTCCTTGCGATCCCACAGGCGCGTGATGCCGGTCTTGGCTTCGCCGCTCTTGACCGCATAGCCGGTATCGAGCGCATACGCCCCCGCGCCGGCATGCGTATCGATGTACATATAGGCCGTGTCCTTCTGGTTCAGGTACTTCAGCAACTGGATCAGCACCATGTGCTTGAGGACGTCGGCGTGATTGCCGGCATGGAAGGCGTGGCGGTAGCTCAGCATGGAATATCTTCAGTGATGGCACGCCGATGGCGGCGCGCGAGAGGCGTCATTGTACCCCGTTGCCGATCCCCTCCCCGCCAAACGGCAAGGCGAAAAAAAACCGCACTCGAAAGTGCGGTTTTGAAGGGGATTACCGCAGATCAGTGGAACTGCTCTTCTTCCGTCGAGCCGGTCAGGGCCTTCACGGAGGACGAACCGCCCTGGATCACGGTGGTCACTTCGTCGAAGTAACCAGCACCGACTTCCTGCTGGTGCGACACGAAGGTGTAGCCCTTGTCGCGTGCCGAGAATTCCGGCTCCTGCACCATGTTCACGTAGTGCTTCATGCCTTCGCCGCGAGCGTATGCGTGCGCGAACTGGAAGGTATTGAACCAGTTGATATGGATGCCGGCCAGCGTGATGAACTGATACTTGTAGCCCAGTTCGGACAGCTTTTCCTGGAACTCGGCGATGCTCTTGTCGTCGAGGTTCTTCTTCCAGTTGAAAGACGGCGAGCAGTTGTAGGACAGCAGCTTGCCCGGGCACTTGGCGTGCACGGCTTGCGCGAATTCACGG
>DASVLM010000646.1:0-16873 GCA_036384875.1 Noviherbaspirillum sp. | reverse complement strand
GTACCTGGAACAGCGAGCCGTTTCTGGCGCAGTCCATTGAATCGGTGCTGTCGCAAGATTACCCGCACATCGAATACATCTTCGTCGATGGCGGTTCCACTGACGGCACGCTCGATCGCATCCGCGCCTTGAAGCGCCCGTACCGCCTGCTGGAAAACGTGCGCGGCGGCATCAGCCGCGCGATGAACGTCGGCATCGAAGCCGCCACCGGCGATGTCATTGCGCATCTGCATTCCGACGATTACTACCTGCACCCGGCTGTACTCTCGACGGTGGCGCATCACCTGGAAACAACCGGCAGGAACTGGCTGTTCGGCCGCATCCTGCGCCACGTGGGCAACGAACTGCTGCGCGAGAAATTCGTCTCGCCGCGCTACAGCTACTCTCGCCTGCTGCGCACCAATTTCATTCCGCATCCCGCCACCTTCGTCAAACGCGATTTCATCCAGCGTGCCGGCGGTTTCGACACCAAGCTGAAGTACGCAATGGATTACGACCTGTGGCTCAAGCTCGGCGAACTCGGCGAGCCGGTGCAACTGGATGAGCCGCTTGCCGCTTTCCGCGAACACCACGGCAGCCTGTCGACGCGCGATCGTTTGCCGGCACTGGAAGAGGACTTCCACGTCAGGCTTGCGCACGCGGGGTTGAATCCGGTGTCGCGCGCCATGCATTTCCTGCGTTACCTCGTGCGGCGCCAGCGCGTGCTGCAGGCGGGAGCGCAGACATGACGGCACCGGTCTTCTCGCTGATCCTGGCGACGGTCGGAAGGACGAACGAGCTGGACAGGATGTTTGCTTCGCTGGCGGCACAGACCTTCCGCCACTTTGAAGTGATCGTGGTCGACCAGAACAATGACGATCGCCTGCTTCCTTACCTGGAGCGTGCGCGCTGCCTCGGCATGGCCATTCGCCATCTGAAGCAGACACCGGCCAACCTCGCTGCCGCACGCAATACCGGTATCGAAGCAGCACGCGGCGAATGGATCGGCTTTCCGGACGACGACTGCTGGTACGACAACGATGTGCTCGAAATCGTGTTCAAGCGCTTCATCGAAAGCGACCAGCCTTCCGGCGTGATCGTGCGCTGGGTGGAGCAGGCCGAACAACCGCTCTCGCCCGCCATGCTGACATGGGAACGCTCGAGTGCCTTCCGCGACGTGCCGGTGAGCTCGATCACGCTCTTCTGCAGCACAGCGCTCTGCCGGAAGCTGGGCGGGTTCGATGCGCGCCTCGGCGTCGGCCAATGGTTCGGCGCCGGAGAGGAAACCGACTTTGCCTTGCGTGCCTTGCGTGCCGGCGCCGTGCTCGCGTATGAGCCTGCGGCGCAGGTACACCATGCGGTCGCGGCGGAACGTCCGCGCGCAACCGTGAAGGACCGCAATGCGATCCGCAACCGCGCGCGCGGCACAGGTGCGCTGTATGCCAAGCACAAGCTTCCGCTATGGGTAGTGCTGCGCGGCCTGGTCGCACCAGTGTTGCGTCCGCTGCTGAAAGGATCGCTTGGCGCGGACTTTTTGTTGGGATGCGCAGTCACACGCGGCCGTATTGACGGACTTCTTCGTTGGCGGCGCAAACATTGATGTATTCCCGGCGGCAGGAACGAACCGTTCAGGAAATAGTCTTTATGCAAGAACGGTAATCGTTTGCCCGGTAGCTAACAGGACGACATAACGCATCGGTCAAGCCATGTACGTGCAAAGAAAAAACATTTCGCCATCCATACCCGAAAAACCGGCCGGGCCGCATTCAGGCAGCGTCCGCAACGTGGCAACAATGAAGCTAGTCATCATTACCAACCACCCGCCGCCCTTTCGCATCCCCATCTACGAACGTATCGGGAAGATGCCTGGCGTCGAGCTGCTGGTGATCTTTTGCAGCAAGCGCGAGCCGAACCGGAAATGGAAGCTGCCGCCGCTGGAGTTCAACCACGTGTTCCTCAAGGAGCGCTTCGTCACGCGTGGCGACAACTTCATTCACAACAATCCGGACGTGATCGGTGCACTGCGCCGCTTCCAGCCGGACGTCATTGTGACGACGGGTTTCAATCCGACTTACCTCTATGCCTTCTGCTACGCCATAGCCAGGGGGATTGCCCACGTCCCGATGACCGACGGTACCGAAATATCCGAACAGGCGTTGACCGGCTGGCACAAGCTCGTGCGCCGCATCGTCTATACGCGCTCGCAAGCCTTCCTCGCCGCAAGCGAAGGCGGCAGCAGGCTGTACCAGAGCTACGGCATCGATGCCGGCCACTGCTTCAAGTCCTGCCTGTGCATCGACAACGAAAATTATGTGCCCGACACGCCCGATGAAGAGAAACGCTACGACTTCATCTTCTGCGGCCGGATCGTGGAGGGAAAGAATCCATTGTTCGCACTGGACGTCGCGGCGGAAACCGCGAAGCGTCTCCAGCGCAAGGTAAGCATCCTCTATGTCGGCTCCGGCGACCTGGAAGAAGCAGTGCGGCGGCAGTCTGCGCTCATGCCCGAACTGGTCGAAACGGACTTCCACGGTTTTGCGGGGCAGGATGAATTGCCGGCGCTGTACGGCTCGGCCAGGATATTCCTCTTCCCGACGCTGTCGGACGTATGGGGCGTGGTGGCCAACGAAGCGGCGGCGGCGGGCCTGCCCATCATCGTGTCGCCGCATGCGGGCGTGGCCGGAGAGCTGGTGCTGAACGGAGACAGCGGCTTCGTGTGCGACCTGAACGTCGACCTGTGGGCCGAGCGCGCTGCGCTGCTGCTGACGCAACCGGCGGTCTACCAGCGCTTTGCGCGCCGCAGCCGCGCACAGGTCGATCAATACACCTTCAACGATGCCGCCGAAGGCGTGGTGGATGCTTGCCGCCACGCGGTGGCAATGAAACGGGCTCACAAACGCGCCCTTTCCGCCAAGGGAACGAAAGCAGGCTGACATGCAGCATCACTCATCGCAGGAGGCGGCTGGCGCATGAAGATCCTGATCGCCCACAACACCTACCAGTATCGCGGCGGCGAAGACACCGTGGTTGAAGCCGAAGTCGAGCTGCTGCGCGCGCACGGCCACGAGGTCGAACTCTACAGTCAGCACAACGATCGCGTGAACGAGATGCCGCGCGCAATGGCAGCAGTCACCGCCATCTGGTCGCAGAACAGTGCTGCCGAAATCGCCACGATATGCGAGCGCTTCCATCCGGAGGTCGTGCATGCGCACAACACCTTCCCGCTGATCTCGCCCTCGCTTTACTGGACGGCGTCGCGCAGGAACATTCCCATTGTGCAGACGCTGCACAACTTTCGCCTGCTCTGCCCGCAGGCGATCTTCCTGCGCGACGGGAAGATCTGCGAAGACTGCATCGGCAAACTGCCGTGGCGCTCGGTGGCGCACAAGTGCTATCGCGAGTCGGCGGCGCAGTCCGCGGTGGTCACCGGGATGCTGGCGACGCATCGCCTGCTCGGTACCTACCGCCATCGTGTGACCCGCTACATTGCGCTCAACACGTTTGCACGGGACAAGTATGTGCAAGGCGGGCTGCCTGCGGAACGTTTTCGCATCAAGCCCAATTTCGTCCCGTCCGACCGCAGCCCCCAATGGACGGAACGGCACGGCGGTCTATACGTCGGCCGCCTCTCGATCGAAAAGGGCGTCGCGGTTCTTGCCGAGGCAGTGCGCGTGCTGCAGAACACACCGCTGGAAGTCATCGGCAGCGGTCCGCTTGAACAGCTGGCACGCGATGCCTTCGGCGCACGCTATCTCGGACACCGCTCTCTCGAGCAGGTGATGGCGCGAATGCAAACGGCAAGCTATCTCGTGGTGCCGAGCATCTGCTACGAGAACTCGCCGCGCACCATCGTTGAAGCATTTTCCTGCGGCGTGCCCGTCATTGCGAGCCGGCTCGGTGCACTGGCCGGCATCGTTCGCGACGGTGTAACCGGATTGCTGTTCGATCCTGGAAATGCCGGCGACCTCGCCGCCAAGATCGCGTGGGCAGAACAACACCCGGACGACATGATGCGCATGGGCAGAGCCGCGCGTGCCGAATACGAGACGCAGTACACACCGGAACGCAACCATGAAATTCTGATGAGCATTTATGAAGATGCAATCGCCGCTACCGAAAGAAAGCAATATGCAGCGTAACGGTCAGGCCATACTCGAAGCCTTCATCGATGCCATGACCTGGGACGAGGCCGTGTCGCGCGTCGTCAAATGGGGCGCTGCGCACGAGTCGCGCTATGTATGCGTCTGCAATGTCCATTCGGTCGTCACGACGACGCAGGACATCGAATTCAAGATCGCCGTCAACAATGCAGACATGGCCGTACCCGATGGCGCACCGGTCGCCTGGGCGCTGCGCCGCCTCGGCTACCCGGGACAGGAACGCATCAACGGGCCCGACCTCATGATGAAATACCTCGCCGAGGCAGAACGTCATCGCCAGGTGGTGTTCTTTTACGGCAGCACCGAGACGACGCTGGCGCGGCTGCGCACCGCACTCGTCCGGCGCTTTCCGGACCTGCGGATCGGCGGCGTCTATGCTCCGCCATTCCGTCCGCTGACCAAGGACGAGGACGACAGGATCGTCGATCTCATCAACGGTTCGGGCGCGCATGTCGTCTTCGTCGGACTCGGCTGCCCGAAGCAGGAAAAGTGGATGGCGGCGCATCGCGGCCGCGTCCGTGCCGTCATGATCGGTGTGGGGGCTGCGTTCGATTACCACTCCGGCGTCATCAAGCGCGCGCCGGTCTGGTGGCAACGACATGGACTCGAATGGCTGTACCGGCTGGGCTCCGAACCGCGCCGGCTGTTCAAGCGCTATCTCGTGACGAACACGCTCTTCATATTCGGTTTCATGCGGCAACTCATCGTCGACAAGCTGCCGTTGAAAAACGCTTGACAATGGCGGGCGAAACCGGCGCTGCGCGCCTCGCCCGCATTCGCTGACGTTCCCTTCCGCAGTCCTCTTCCTATGCGGCCCGGCTTCATCCGGGCTGCGCTTCGTTGCGCCATCTATCATCTCCTTCTCGCCGTATCTCGTTGTGCCGGTTGTGCTTCTTGCACTTGCCTTGCATTTGTTTTGCCTGCAGGAAGGGCAACATTTCCCGGGCGTGAGAAAAAGTGAAAGACAGTGTTCTACGTAACATCCGGAAATATTTTCTCGTGGAACTATTTTTCTGAGGCAACACTCTGACCGTGACGCAATAGGTGTTGCGTTTCATCAAATCACGGAAAGAGAAAATCATGTCGAAAAACGCACTCAGGAGAGCCTTTCGCCGAAAATCATGTTGGGCCGCAGTAAGCACGGCATTTCTTGCCGCATGCGGCGGGGGTGGCGGCGACGGAACAGTTGCGGGCGCTGATGGCAGCCAGGCAGCAGCGACGGCTTCCGGCGCGGCGGATGTCACACTGGCAAGCCAGTATCTGAAGCAGTCCTCCACGGGCTGGACCTATTGCGCGGATGAATGGGGTACCTGTTCCTTCACTGGTACCCGCCAGGTGCGTTACGGCACTGCCGGCAGCTACGCCTACAAGACTGTGACCGGCTCGACACCTTGCACCAATGATGTGTTCGGCGACCCGGCAGTCGGTGCAGCAAAGACCTGCGCCTATTCGAATTCCACGACGACGTCTGGCACCACGACGACGTCGACCAGCTCTGGCACTACGTCGACCACATCGACGAACACGACCAGCAGCCCAACGACGACCACGACAACCTCCACGACCCCGACCACCAGCACGACCACCTGGACCCATTGCGCGGATGAGTGGGGCACCTGCTCGTTCACTGGCACACGCCAGGTACGCTATGGCACCACCGGCAGCTATGCCTACAAGACGGCGACTGGTTCGATCAGCTGCACCAACGACGTGTTTGGCGACCCGGCAGTCGGCTCGGCGAAGACGTGCTCCTATGCGACCACGACTACGACCACGACGACCTCGCCTACGCCCGCTCCTGCTCCAGCACCGGCACCGGCCCCCGCTCCTGCACCCGCAGCAGTCGCACCCTACGGCCAGGATGCTTCGCTGTACAAGCTGTCCTTCCAGGAAGAGTTCAACGGCACTTCGCTCGACACCAGCAAGTGGAACGATCACATCTGGTATGACCCGGCGACCAGCACCAAGGACTACGGCGTCAGCAACGGCGCCCTCAAGATCTGGCCGCAAGCCGATGCGAACGGACAGTACAAGGAACGCATCCTGACTACTGCCGGCAAGTTCTCGCAAGCCTACGGCTATTTCGAAATGGAAGCCAAGCTGCCTATCGGCGCTGGATGCTGGCCGGCGTTCTGGCTGCTGAACTCCGACTCTCCTCCGGGCGAGCCCGAGATCGACATCATGGAAGCCTATTCCGGTGACAAGACCGGCTACTGGGCAGATTCGAACCAGCACCCGATCCGCTACGGCGCAACGTATTACCAGAACGGCAATGGCCAGTCCGGCTTGCAGGGAACGCAGGCACCGTACACCGGCGACCTCTCGACCGCCTTCCACAAGTACGGTCTGAAGTGGGAACCGAACAAGCTGTCCTTCTTCTTCGACGGCAAGCTGGTCTATACCGCCAACGTGACGATGAGCCGCAAGATGTATCTGCTGCTCGACATGCAGTACGGCAGCGCCAGCGGTTCCGTGACCAGCTCCACCCCGCTCGGCTCCGGCAATTCGTTTGAAGTGAATTACGTTCGCGCCTGGACGCTCAACTAAGCACAGGCATCAGCTCCCACTACCGCGACGTTGCGGTAGTGACAAAGGCCGGCATTCATTGCCGGCCTTTTTGTTTCATGTTTCGTTCGCGGCACCCGCTTTGTTTCCCGGCTTGCCCCGATCACAGCCGCACACTCTGATGCAGTCCCAGATATTCGCCTTCAGCCTGGAAGCTGCCATGCTGGCTTCGCACTGAATGGACTGGAGCGGATTTCAGCAGACGTCGGAAACCCAGCATGCCAAACACGATAAACAGCGACACCGGATTGCCGATCGATAGCAGGTAACGCGCCACCATCGACTCGCACAGGATGAAGACCAGCATGCCGACCATCGCCGCCTTCACGCTGTCCGGCGCATGTACCAGGCTTCGATGCAGCCGGTAAGTGCAACTCACGATCAACATGACCAGCAGCGTCGTGCATGGCAGTCCGATTTCGTACAAGAGGTTCAGGTAACTGTTGTCGATGTCGTAACCCAGCACTTCCGATCCCCCTGTGCGCAGGCCATTCCCGAACAGCATGAAGGTAACGGACGAGAACACGGTATGCAGCAATTTGTCCCAGTTCTCGGTGCGGCCGGTCAGGCCCGAGCCGACGCCGCGGTCGCCGGTGCCAGTTTCGAAAATCGAGGAAAGGTAAGCGATCAGCTTGTCGCCGCCCTTGGTGGCAATGAAGGCAACAAAGCCGAGCACGAGGAACAGCATCAGGTACTGCCGTTTCACCTTGTCCTGCCAAATGGCCACCGAATATACCGACGCAATGCCAAGCACACCGGCAAGAAAGCCGCCGCGTGACGAGGCCGCTATGCAGAAGAGAAAGGACACGCCTACCAGTCCCAGGAAGAAGAATTTGCGCAGCTTCCGCTTCTCGTAAAGCATGGTGCAGAAAAATGCGACGGCGAAGCCGCCGAAGATATGCCCGACGAGATTGGGATGCAGGTTGTAAGGATCAAACCTGTTCAGCCCGTTGACCGGGTCATACGAGATCGCCAGGGTTTCCCGCAGCAATCCCGTTTTCGTGAGCAACACCGTCAGCGTGATGCATGCGGCTGCATAGACGAAGCTGTTGAAGATGATGCGGAATTCGATCGTGCTCACCGTGAAGTAAATCGACAGCATGGCGAGGAAGAACAGAATCGAATACTGGACGTAGTAGAACTCGAAATTGAAAAAATTATTCGCGAGCGACAGCAGAGGAATGACGCCGAGCAGGAAGATGGACAACAGGCTCATGTTGCTCTTGAATGAACCCGACGTGTTTCCCCTGGCGTTGAGCGTGGTCGCAATGTTTTGCATCACGATCAGCGCCAGCGACATTACCTGGAAGGCATTGCCATAACCGGGTATCGCCAGGAACAGCAACAGGTAAAAGGAAAGGAACAGCGGGATTTTTATTTGATGGCGCATGTGTCGTTCCCGTTCATACCGTGGTCATGAGTTTGAAATTCTTGGAGGTCTTGTATTTCCGGTAGTCCTGGAACAGGATCGCCAGCATCGCGATCTCGATGAGCAAGCCGAGGAAGAGGAAGCGATACAAATCGGCCGGCCCCATGGCTGTGAAAACGACGACCAGGTACGAGAAGCTCATGAATGAATAAATCTTCGATGCCCTGCCATGGTTGTTCGATGACGAGAACACGCTGAAATACAGCATCCAGTTCGATTGGACGAGCGCGGTCGCCGATACCATCAGGAACAGTACATGGTCGACATGGAAATCCTGCCGCGACCACCACCTGAATACATCGTCCACCATGATCTGGCCTGCCACGATGTACAGGACGGCAAAGGCAATGAAGTAGTAGGAGCTCTTTTCTATCAACGCGAATATCTTGCCCCACGCCTGCTTGCCGGTGAGATGGGAGATCTCGACAGTCAGCGAAATGTTATACGAATTGAGTACCTGGAACCCGAAGCGCGAAAGTGTCTTGACCATCGTATAGCCAACCACGATCTCGGACGGAAAGACGTTGCCCAGCGCGATCAGGAAGGCTTGCGGAAACAGATTGATCGACGTCGAAAACAGCGAGAAGTGAATCGATGATGCCGTGAGCTCCTTGATCTTGTTGATCGAGAAGTAGGTCAGGCCGAGACTGAAGAACGGCACGAATTGTTTCGCCGCGATAGCCAGGGAGCAAAGCCCGATGACCCGAATGACGACCATGCCGATGATCACGGCCAGCAGGTCCTGCTTCAGCAGCAACAATGCGATAGTCAGCACCGATTCCAGGAGGCGCGTCGTATTGTTGATATAGACGTGCTGCGAATAACGCTGCGCATATTTGTAAATGGCCGACATGGAGCCGCACAGCACCGTCAGGAACATGTAGAACACATACAGGCTGAAACCAAGCCGGGCTGTCGTCGGCGTGATGGAGGTGAACTTGTAGGTTCCCGTCGCCTGCAGCACGAGGAAGATCGCGAAGAGCAGCAGCGACAAGCCGGCCGCCAGCAATATCGACAGATACCAGGCGCTGACGAAGGTCGTCATGACTTCCTTCTGTTCCCTCTCACCGCCCTTCCCTGCCATCATGCACATGCGGCTCGCCGCCGACGCGGAAAAGCCCATGTCGCTGAGCGCGATATACATCGGCAACGCAATCAGCACCAGCCAGTCGCCGTAGAGATGAACGCCCCAGTTCGAGATGAAGAAGGGCACCAGGAAGATCTGCGAAAAAATCGTCACACCCTGGCTGTAGCCGTTCGCAATGAACCCGGAAAAGATGCGTTTCGATTCATTCATGGGTGCGCCCCGCCAGCATGTTCTCGCATTCCGCTTTCAGTTGCCGCGCGTAATCCTGCCACGATGACAAGTTCGTTTTTTTCCCGGAGATCTTCTCGTCGAGCACGCGCTCGATCGCAGACTTGAGCGCACGGGAATCGCCCGCCGGCACCACCACGCCGTTGTCGCCATCGCGGATGATGTCGGCGGCGCCGTTATTTGCGGTAGTAATGACCGGCAGCCCGGCCGACAGCGCTTCCGTTACCACGACGCTGAATCCGTCTTCCAGCGACGGCAGCACGAACATGTCGAAGCCCGACATGAACTTGATCATTTCCTTGTTTTCGATATGGCTGACATGTTCGAAGTCGTCGGACAGCGCCGCAAGGCTTTTCATGTACGCAGCCTCAGGACGACCCACGAGCGTCAGGTGGAATTTCTTCTTCAAGCCGGACTGGTTCAGCAACTTGATCGCTTCGAGCAGGTAGTACTGTCCCTTGCGAATGCAGATCTGGCCGACGCACAGGATCCTGATGATGTCGTCATCCCGGCGACGCGCCGAGCTTGTCTCCGCCACCTTTGCAGGTGCGGCATCCACTCCATACGGCAGCGTGATGATTTTGCGCTCGTCGTAACCGCGTTCGACGAAGGTACGCTTGACGAATTGCGACGACACCAGCAGGTAGTCGATGGCATCGAATTCTTCCAGCATCGTGTTCGTGATGCGCGCATTGGTGTAATGCCGCACGCCCCTCGCCTTCGCTTCTTCTTCCAGCAGAGTGTCCTGATAAACGGGATGCGCATTCACCGCCTCGCCTATCGTCAGCCGCCTGTCTTGCTTGCACAGCTCAATCAGGTCGATGCAGTTTCCATGAATCATGAAATGGTTGACGTCGGCGGGGCGGAAGATCCGCTTTACCGAATCCTGCCAGAGGCGGTGATACACCGGCGCCATCTCCATCAGGCCCCGATCTCCCAGCGTACGCATATGGAGGTTGTAGAGGTATTCCTTAAGGAAACGATTGCGATTCTTTTCCTGCGGGATACCAAAGCTCTCGCCGATCTTGTAAGAGCAATAGAAGTTCTCCAGGAAATTTTCCTGGTGCAGATACCTGAGGTATTTCGGGTAATGGAATTTTCCGCAAACGGCGATATTCAGCATGCGAGTCAATCTGTTTCCAAAGCAGTAACGCAATAGTGACTTCTTTGCCGAGGTCAACATTGACCATGCTCAACCACAAAACGAAAGCGGGAAAGGCCGTATTCACGCAAAGCAGTACTTTGCGTCAACGCAAAATGCCAAGATGACATTTCCGCAAACTTGTGCACGTGAAGTCCAAGCAACCAAGTTACCAACAGACAAAATGAATTTGCTCTATGAATTGCCGTCCAGCAGCAGGAGAAAAGCCATCCAACCCAAAAGCCAGCCTGGCAGCAGGCTTCACGCGCTGCCCAGTCGGATACACATCTTTCACAACATCCTGTGGCCCAAATACAAGGGCCTGATTTTTTCCGGCATTCACAGCATCACATCCACCGGCAATCTCGACATTGCGTTCTTTCAGATTGCACGCACGTCCAGCGACAGAAAGAATCTGGCGGACGTCGATACGTCTTATCATCGCTATCCCTATGAATTGCTGTTCGACAGTGCTTACGACGCGATTCCGAAATTAACGCTTTGCAAGCGCTTGTTCAGCCAGGTCTGGCGCTCGGACGCGGATCTGGTCGTCCTGCCGGGATATCACCTCATTGAATACTGGATGATGCTTCTCGCGTGCGTGCTCACGCGAAAGAAGCGCGCCGTCTTCGTTGACTCGACCGGCAACGACCAGCCCGACACGAAATGGAAGTACTTGGCCAAGCGGCTCTTCTTCAGCCTGTGCGACGGTTTCTTCGCCTACGGCCAACGCAGCAAGGAATACCTGCTGAGCTTCCATGTGCCGGCCTGGAAGATCACGACGCGCTGCCAGGCAGCCGCGCTGCCGCACGCCTATTCGCCCGAGCATGCCTTGCAGGAGAGAGTCTCGCGCCGCAACGACAGCATGCCGCCCTCCTTTCTTTTCGTCGGGCTCCTCTCCGAAGGCAAGGGTATCGATCTCCTGCTCCGCGCATTCCGTAAACTGCGCCAGAACCATCCATCCGCAACGCTGACCATCGTCGGTGACGGCCCGATGCGCGACGAGTTGAAAGCACTTGCGGCTTCGCTGGACGTGGCAGACGCGGTGCGTTTTCCCGGCGCTGCCGACATCGAACAGCTCGCCGGCCATTACCTGAATGCGAGCTGCCTGGTGCTCCCCAGCCGCAGCGAAGCATGGGGACTCGTGGTGAATGAAGCCCTGAGCTACGGCTGCCCCGCCATCGTCAGCGCGCATTGCGGCTGCGCCCCGGACCTTATCTTCGAAGGCAAGACCGGCCATGTCTTCCGCACCAACGATGCCGACGATCTCGCCGCAAAAATGACACTGGTCGTCAACAACATGAACAACGTGCCTGCAGTCGCGCGCGACTGCATTGAACTGATGCGCAAATTCACACCGCAGACTGCCGCCATGCAGATTTTGAACGGATGCAGAGCCATATTGGACAACCGCCGGGAGGCAGCATGATTTTTTTCCTTGGCCCCTTGCCACCGCCGGTGCATGGCTTCTCGGCCATCAACCAGAAGATGCTCAACCTGCTTTCCGAAAAGAGCGAAGTGCGCGTCTTCAATACCTCGCCCGGTGCACAGTCGCGGCGCTCGCCGCTTGGAAAGGCCTTCAAGCTGCTGAACCGGGTGCGTCAGTTCCTCACCTTCCTCTTGCTGGCGCTCGTGCGGCGGCCCGACGCTTTTTATGCCGGCCTGTCCGGCGGCATGGGCCAGATCTTCGATACGTTCTACATCGTGGCGGCACGGCTCTCCGGCGCCAGCATCTTCCTGCACCATCACAGCTTCGTGTATGTGAATGAGCCGAAAGCGTACAACCGGATTTGCCTATGGCTGGCGGGCGACGCCTGTCACATCGCATTGTGCGACACGATGGCGGAAAAACTGTCCGGCGTATATGGCATTGCATCGGAACGCATCTGCATCCTCTCCAATGCGGCCTATCTCGACGACAGGAAGGAGACGCTTCCGGTACAAAAGTCTCCACGCGAAACGCTGACGCTGGGCTTCATTTCCAACATCATTCTTGAAAAGGGCATTGCCGAATTCTTCGACGTGGTCGCCAATCTCACGCAGCAAGGCTACCGCGTCAAAGGGCGTGTCGCCGGTCCTGTCGATGCCGGCATCCAGGATGTGTTTTCCTCGATGATGGAAGGCCAGGACGAGATCGAATACGTCGGTCCGGTGTATGACGACAAGAAGGATGCGTTTTACAAGAGCATCGACATCCTGCTGTTCCCCACCAAGTATCGCAATGAAGCGGAGCCGCTCACGATACTCGAAGCGATGCGCGAACGGATTCCGGTGATCGCGGCCAATCGCGGCTGCATTCGCTCCATGATTGCCCGCTCCGGCATGGGCTGCCCTGATATCGATCACTACGTCGAAGACGCCTCGGAAAGCATCAAGGCCATATTGAACGGAACGATCTCGCTGCAGTCGCTTTCCGACAGCGCCTACCGGCAGTTCTGCAAGATGCGCAGCGTGCACCAGGCGCGGCTCGACGACCTGCTGGAAAAAATCGCGGCCGGCAAACAATTGCACAAACCCGTACGCGCATGATGCAGGACCTGTCCCGTTTCAGGCTGCCGCCGAATTTTCGCGGACGGTCGGCAGTAGTTGTCCAGCTGTGGTGGCTGGTGCAGGCGACTCTTTTCCGCTGGTCGCCGCAGTTTGCCTACGGTTTTCGCAACTGGCTGCTGCGCTGCTTCGGCGCGCAGGTCGGCAGGAATGTGCTGGTGCGCCCGACGGCGACCGTCACGTATCCGTGGAAAGTGAAGATCGGCGACTACGCATGGATAGGGGACAACGCAGTGCTCTACAGCCTGGGCGACATCGACATCGGTGCGAATGCCGTGGTGTCGCAAGCCGCTTACCTGTGCGCGGGCGACCATGATTACACCGAGCCCGACTTTCCGATTCGTGGACGCAAGATCACGATACATGAGCAGGCATGGCTGGCGGCGGATGTGTTCGTTGCGCCGGGCATCACGATAGGGAAAGGCTGCGTCATCGGCGCACGCAGTTCCGTATTCCACGACATGCCAGCCGGCATGGTGTGCATGGGGTCGCCGGCCAGGCCGCTCAAACCGCGACTCGCAGGGAGTAAAAGATGAAGATTCTGTTATACGGCATTAACTTCGCGCCCGAGCTGACCGGCATAGGCAAGTACACCGGCGAGATGGCGGCGTGGCTGGTGAAGGCCGGCCACGAAGTGCGCGTTGTGACGGCCCCGCCCTACTATCCCGACTGGCGCGTGGCCGAAGGTTATGGCGCGCGCCGCTATGCGCACGAAATGTGGGAAGGCGCACGCGTCTGGCGTTCGCCGCTGTGGGTACCCAAACGTCCGTCCGGCGCCAAGCGCTTGCTGCACCTCGCAAGCTTTGCGGCATTCAGCCTGCCGGTGATGTTTCGCCAGTTGCTGTGGCGCCCGGACGTGGTATGGGTGGTGGAGCCGCCGCTGGCATGCGCTCCCGCTGCGCTGTGCGTGGCACGCCTGGCGCGTGCACGGGCATGGCTGCACATCCAGGATTACGAAGTCGATGCAGCCTTCGCTCTGGGCCTGTTGAAAGGCCGGTTTGCAAAACGCATCGTGACCACTCTCGAACGCTGGCTGATGCGCCGCTTCGACCAGGTATCGACGATCTCCGACAGCATGCTCAAGCACGCGCAGGACAAGGGCGTGGAACCCGAGCGTCTCGTGCACTGCCCGAACTGGATCGACCTCGGCCACATCTTCCCGCTTGCAGAGCCCAGCAGCTACCGCGCCGAACTCAACATTCCGAACTCCTCTGTGGTCGCGCTGTATTCGGGGAACATGGGGAACAAGCAGGGACTGGAAATTCTCGCGGATGCAGCAAGGCTGCTGGCGGACGAACCCAACCTCACCTTCGTCTTCTGCGGCAACGGCGCGGGCAGGAAAGACCTGGAAGCGCAGACCAAGGGTTTGTCCAACGTGCGATTCCTCGACCTGCAGCCGACCGAACGCCTGAACGACCTGCTCGGCCTGGCGGACATTCACCTGCTGCCGCAGCGCGCCGATGCCGCCGACCTCGTAATGCCGTCCAAGCTCACCGGCATGCTCGCCAGCGGCCGCGTCGTGGTCGCCACCGCGCATGCCGAAACCGAGCTGGGCCGCGTGGTCTCGAAGTGCAGCGTCATCACCACGCCAGGCGACGCGCAGGCATTCGCCGATGCGATCCGCTCGCTCGCGCACGATTCCGGCCGCCGGCATGCCTTGGGCATGGCGGGACGCGAATACGCCGAGATGAAACTCAACATCAGCCACATCCTGCAGGACTTCGAGTATCTGCTCAAACGCGAGATGCCGGAAAGCAGGCTGGCCCGAAAATATCTCTAAGACCCGGTAACACGACATGCTGATCATCAACGCCGACGACTTCGGTTATTCGGAGAGCGTCAATCACGCCATCGCGACTTCATTTGAACAAGGACTGATTTCGAGCACGACCATCATGGCGAACGCGCCGGCATTCGTGCATGCCTGCGAACTCGCAAAACGAAAAGGCTTCGCCGACAAGATCGGAATCCACCTGAACCTGACCGAGGGCAAACCTCTCACGGAAGGCATCAAGCAGTCGCGCATCTTCTGCGACGAGAGCGGCAACTTCAGCTTCAAGCGCTTCAAGCATTACTGGCTTCCGTCCAACGAGATTGCCTTGCTGCGCCAGGAGATCGCACAGCAGATTTTGCGTTGCCGCAAACACGGCATTCATCTCACGCATGCCGATTCGCATCATCATGTGCATACGGAGCTGTTCATTTCGCTGGCGGTCGCAAGGGAACTGCGGCGATTCGGCATTCCGTATCTGCGCCTCACCGACAACGTCCGCCCTGCCTCACTCTTTCGCAAGACCTACAAGGCCAACCTCAATTTCCTGATCGCACTGCATGGTCTGAAAGGTTCCCACTACTTTTGCGATCTGAACGACATCGCCGGCATGAAGCAGCAATGCGGTGCCGACGACGTCGTCGTGGAACTCATGGTGCACCCGGCCTTCGCCGACAACGGTTCGCTGATCGATGCGGAAATGAAGGAACCGTTGCAGCCCGCTTTGCGTCGCGTTCCGCGCTTGAGCAAGCTCATTTCGTTCGGCGATGTAAAACAGTGCCGCACGTGACAGCGTGAACACGAGATTGCGTCTGCGCAAACTTGCTCTATCGATCTTTCACACGAGAATTGATCGTTGAGTATTGTCAATCCGACATGAATTGATTCCTTATAACTTGCAGGCGTCGGCTTTTCTTTTGGAAGACAACACCAGTTCCGGTAAAGGCTGATCTGCTGGCGAACCCAAACACCGTTCGCTGCAGCCGGAATTGAAAAGCCGATTCGATCAATCATTTCTGCGAGAGTCCATGAAGCTGCGCAATCATTATCAAAAATCGCTTTCCCTCATTTTGCTGGCCGCTTTGAGCGCATGCGGCGGTGGCGGCGGATCGTCGGACACTGCCGCGTCGAACGGCAACACCACCCCGACTACTGCTCCTGCAGGCGGCACTGGCACTGGTACAGGCACTGGCACAAATACGGGAACGGGAACGGGCACCGGAACTGATACCGGTACAGGCACGGGCACTGGTACCACCACGCCGCCGACGACACCGGGCACGCCGGCACCCGTTACATCTCCCGCACCCGTCAATGCCTCGATGGTCATGTCGTGCGCCGATGGCGCAAGCTATCAATGCAGCGGCTCGAGCATCATCCGCATCGACAACGGCGTCGCCCTGACCAGCTCCGGCGTAGAGGTGTATGGCAAATCGACCAACGATCTTGTCACGCCGATCAAGGACCCGACCACCGCCTTCGGTTTGACGCTCGCCTCCGGCGGCGTTGCCGATATTCGCGTCGACAAGGCAGCAAGCGGCACGGTCTCCAACGCAGCGATGGTGCTGAGCAATCTCGGCATTTCCTTCGACGGCATTCATGAGCGCCCAACCATCGTCGAAGCCTTCCGCACGGTGCAGGGACGCACCCAGCTTGCACCGAACGGCGCCCTCACCTTCAGCGCGCTGCCCGACAGCTCCAACCTCAGCTTCTACGACATCGCCACCAAAGGCGGCAGCGCGACGCAGGATGACTACGCCAACAACCAGTACTTCCCGCGCACCGCACCGGCACGCTGCCCGACGTACATGATGCCTTGCCCGGCAGTCGAAACTACCGGCATCCACTACACGGCCGGCAACTGGCGTACCGGCGGCACCATCCCCGACCTTGCGAAAGCAACACGCGAGCATGGCGACGGCGACGCCCACGCCGGCAACGGGCTGCCCGATGCCAACGGCAATCC
>DASVLM010000645.1:0-4900 GCA_036384875.1 Noviherbaspirillum sp. | reverse complement strand
AGACCCTGGAACCCATTGTCATTACCGGCAGCCGTTCCCCTCTCGACCCCAACCTGCCGACCACGACGGCCAGCAAGACGGCCGAGCAATTGCGCGAGCAGAATTTCGTCAACACCGAAGATGCGCTGAAATACCTGCCGGACATGACGATCCGCAAGCGCTATACCGGCGATCGCAATTCCCTGATCGGCGGACGTTCCTTCAGCGAACTGCAGGCGCCGCGCGCGCTGGTATATGCGGACGGCTACCTGCTGTCGCAGTTCCTCGGACAGTTCAACGCGCCGCGCTGGAACGTTGTCGCACCTGAAGAGCTGGCACGCGTGGATGTGCTGTACGGGCCGTTCTCCGCCCTCTATCCCGGCAATTCGATCGGTACGACAGTGGTCATGACCACCAGAAAGCCGCAGAAATTCGAAGGCTCGGCCCGGGTGCAGGTGTTTTCCGAACAGTTCGACGACGCCGGTTATTCGGGGTCGTACACCGGCCATCAGGAAAGCGCCTGGCTGGGCAACAAGGTGGGCGACTGGAACTACAGCATCGGTGTCAACCGTTTGCAAAACAGCGGACACCCCATGCAATATGCAACGCTGCAAACGCCGTCGGCATCGGCTGCCGCTGCAACGCCTGTGAGCGGGGCTGTCGCAGCGCTCGACCCGACGGGCAAGCCTTGGTACCTGATCGGCCCGAACGGCAGCGCGCTCGAAGATGATGTGCAGGAGCAGGTCAAGCTCAGGCTGGGATATGACATCTCGAAAACCCTGTATAGCGAAGTCCTGTACACCTGGTGGCACAACGACGCCAGGCGTACCGGCGCGTCACTGTTGCGCGACGCAGCCGGCAACCCGGTGTATTCCGGCCTGGTATCGATCAACGGCGTCAAGTACAACCTGCCAGCCAATACCTTCGCGCCGCAAAACGTGGAGGAAGGCCACGGCATGTGGGGCTTCAAACTCGCCAGCAAAAACAAGCAGGGATGGAATGCCTCGGCGGTCGCCACGATTTACGACATCTCTACCGACTTGACTCGATCATCGACGACCGCGCTGCCCGCTGCGCTCGCCGGCGGCGCAGGTACCTACGCCGACAACAGCGGCACCGGCTGGAAGACGCTCGACCTGCAGGGTACCTACACGCCGACCAGCGAAGAAGCCCATGCTCTTGCGGCCGGGTATCACACCAATCGCTACGATCTGCGCAACAAGACGTTCAATACCTCCGACTGGCTGAACGGCGGACCGGGCGCGCTGGCTTCCGCCTTCTACGGCAAGACGAGCCTTCAGGCATTGTTTGCGCAGGATACCTGGAAAATCTCGCACGACTGGTTGCTGACTTCAGGCATCCGATATGAGCAATGGCGCGCCTTCGACGGCAGGCGCGACAGTGCCGCAAGTTCGGCAACTTATGCCGATCGCAGCGAATCAGCATGGTCGCCCAAGCTGTCTGCCTCATGGACGCCTGACGAGAACTGGCTGTTCAGGGCTTCGATCGGCAAAGGCGTGCGTTTTCCGACGGTATCTGAATTGTTCCAGGGATCGATTGCCGGCACGACCATTGTCAACAACAATCCGACTTTGAAGCCCGAGCGCTCCTATGCGAAGGAACTCACCGCCGAGCGCGATTTCCAATTGGGAAACTCGACCGGGAACATGCGCGTTTCGCTATTTGAGGATGACGTCCGGGACACGATACTTAGCCAGACCAATATCCTGGTCATTCCGAATGTAACCAACATCCAGAACATCGACCGCGTACGTACTCGTGGCATCGAGTTGTACGCAACGGTCAACAATCTTGGTCTCAGGGGCCTGGACCTGACCGGCAGCCTGACCTGGGCGCGTTCAAAGATACTCGAGAACACCAACAATCCCACGCTGGTCGACAAGGACTGGGTGCGCATACCACGCGTGCGCGCCAACCTGCTCGCCAGCTATCGCGCCAACGAGCACTGGACGACCAGCCTCGGCGTACGCCATTCCAGCAGCATGTACGGGGCTCTCGACAACAGCGATGTGAACCACGATGCCTTCGGCGCAGTCTCCGCCTACACGGTATGGGACACCAAGGTAACCTATCGCCTGTCGAAGCAGATCGAGGCTTCGTTTGGCATCGACAACCTGACCGACGCCCGCTACTACGTCTATCATCCGTACCCGGGGCGTACTTTCATAGGAGAACTGCGTGCAAGCTTCTAAGACAAGCGGCCTTCGCCGGACTGTCGCCTTGCTGTGCCTGTTATCGGCAGGATGGTTCGCATCCCCCGCTATCGCGCAGAACGCACCGGAAGGCCAAGGGCACCAGGGGCACCAAGGACATATGGCGGCACACAACCGGCTGGAGCTGGGAACCGGTGTGGCAGCAGATGCGCGAGGTCACATATGGATAGCCAGCAAGGAAGGCGCGGGTGCAGAACAGTACGTCGTGTTGCAGGTGTCGGAGGATGGCGGCAAGTCCTGGTCAGCCGCGAAGCGCGTGCAAGCGGAACCGGAACCTGTTTCCGCCGACGGCGAGAATCGCCCGAAGATTGCCATCGGCCCCAAAGGGGAGCTGTATATCGCTTATACCAAACCATTGGCAAAGCCCTACACCGGTGAAATCCGTTTCGTCCGTTCGCTGGATGGCGGCAAGACCTTTTCCGCGCCGATCACCGTGCACGCGAACCGCGACGTCATTACCCATCGCTTCGAATCGATGGTCGTCGACGCCAAAGGGCGCATTTATATCGCCTGGATCGACAAGCGCGATCTCGAAGCCGCCGCTGCGCACAAGCAGAAATATGCAGGTGCGGCACTGTATTACGCCGTATCGAGCGACAGCGGCGCCAGCTTCAAGGGTGACTACAAGATCGCCGACCATAGCTGCGAATGCTGTCGCATCGGCCTGGCGCTCGATGCTGCTGGCAAGCCGGTCGCGCTCTGGCGCCATGTATTTGATTCCAGCATACGGGACCATGCGATGACGACGCTTTCGCCGGATGGCAAAGCGGCGCCTGTCATGCGCGCCACGTTCGACAATTGGCGTATCGAGGCGTGTCCGCATCACGGACCGTCACTTGCTTATGCCGCCGACGGTACGCGCCACCAGGTGTGGTTCAATGTGAAGGATGATGAAGGTGGCGCATTCTATGCGAGCGCCAATGCAACCGGAAAGATGACGGTGCCAATCAAGCTGGGAACGGCGCAGGCCGAGCATCCCGATGTTGCTGTGGATGGCAAGACGGTCGCCGTGGTCTGGAAACAATTCGATGGTAAATCGACGGCCATCGTCGGCAAGGTGTCAGCGGATGGCGGCCAGACGTGGGTGGAAAAAGAGATGGCGAGGACCGCAAAGGACTCTGACCAGCCACATTTGTTCAACGCACCTTCCGGAATCCAACTTGCATGGCGCACGCAGGATGAAGGCATCCGCATCATACCTGTCAAGGCGGAGAAATAATCATGGCCAGACTCACAACCTGTATTGCTACAGCGGCGTTCCTGCTGTCTTCTGTTGCGACCCATGCCGGTACGCTATTGCAGCCTTTCGAACCGGACAGCATTACCCACATCGTCGAAAAGCAGAAAGGCAAACCCTTTGTCATGATCGTTTGGTCACTGGACTGCGAATTCTGCCAGGCGAGTTTGAAGACGCTGGCTACTGAAAAGCGCAAACGCAGCGGCCTGAATATCGTGACTGTCTCCACTGATAATGCGGGCGACCCGCAGTCGGCCGAGCTGATGCAGAAGCGCTTGGCAGCATTGCAGATGACTTCTGATGCATGGGCATTCGGCTCGGCGCCATCGGAACAATTGCGCTATGCCATCGATCCTAAGTGGCATGGAGAAATGCCCAGAAGCTATTGGTTCAACGCTAAAGGCGAAAAAATTGCCTATTCGGGAGTACTGACTTCTGCTGCAATCGAGAGACTTTCCATGCAGTCGCGCAAGTAGGCAACGCCTCAGTTAGCGCAAGCACAACGTGGTATGCTGCGCCGACTGTTTCTTTCACGTTTTGCCATGAATACTCCGGAAAACAACGCCGTCCACGCCGCACGCACGCTGCTGAAGCAGCTTGAGCAGCAGTTCCCTGTCTTTCAATCTTCCTCGCCGCTTGCCATCGGCATTGACAAGCAATTAATCGCTCGGATACCCGATATCGACAAGAAAGTCCTGCGAATCGCCATGAAGCTGCATACCAGCTCCACTCGTTACCTGAAGGCTACGGAGAAAGCTCAGCAGCGATTCGACCTGGACGGAAATGCCGCGGGTGAAGTTACCGAGGAACATCGTGCGCGCGCGTCGGAAGTGCTGAAAGAGCGATTCAAGAAGATTGCCCAGCAGCGCCGGGAGAAGGAACAGGCCGAACGGGAAAATTCCCGGCGGCAGGAAAAGCTGCAACAGCTTGCAGAAAAGTTCTCGTCGAAGCGGTAACGCTCGGTTTCAACAAAGCCTTCATTTTTCGTCGGCTCTTGCGGGCGGCCGAATAGCTCTAAATAGGCCGATTCGTTGCTTCCGCGTCTGGAAAGCCGCCGCATCGTCGATGTAAAAATACAAAGACGAAAATCAGTACAAAAATATTTTGGCGAAAAAGTTGCGCACTTCGTTTTGGCTTGCTATAGTTCGGCTCCCGTCGCGAAACGAGAACGAAAAAAACGGTGCAGCAGCAAGCGCCGCGTTCGCGAAAGAATGTTTCACCGAGCCAATCACAACGCATTGGCTGGCTGTTGAAACTGTCGCTGGCGGTTGAAAGACAATGTTCTTTAACAACGAATAATTTCGATAGATGTGGGCGCTTGATGGAAGTGCGGCGCTGAGGAATCAGCGTAGAACTTAAAACATTGAAGTGCTCACAAAGAAATATAGGTAAGTTCGCAAGAACGGACCTGTCAGTATTTTGAGTGAGCGACCAGTCAGGAATGACTGTG
>DASVLM010000644.1:0-2889 GCA_036384875.1 Noviherbaspirillum sp. | reverse complement strand
GCCACAGCCGGCTTGCCGGTGACTGAAGAGGAAGACGCTGAGCCGCCCACCGTTGGTGTCGTGGTTGCGACTGGAGCAGATACGGCGATCTGGTTATCGTCGGGCATGGTCATGCTTTCAAAAGGTGGGATGGATATCGGGATTCGCGACTTCATTCGTCAGCGCGACCGTCTTCGAGACGCTGGCAGGCGCTTCGCAGGAAAACGTGCACATGACCTGGTAGACCGGCGCCGGATAGCTCGCCAGTTCGTCGACGTCCTGCTGCGAAAAATCGATGTGGATCATGCCGGCGCTATCGAATACCTCCAGATTGCCGAGGACAATCTTGCGCAAGGCTTTGCGCAGGGCGATCCGCTCGTCGGGGTTCTTACTCCAGCCGACGATGGTCAATTGCACGCGCGCGAGCCAGCCCTGTGCTTCGGTCCACCGGGTCGATACAGGGTCGAATTCGTCCGGGAACAGCAGTTCGCCAAGTCCGCGCTCGCCGCTGCCGTCAGACGTCACATGTACGGTGACCACCGGCCAACTCGTCTCTTCAAAGACTGGCGGCGCGTTCAAGACGGCGATGGCGCCGGACGATGGCGACAGGGTGCCGAGCACGATCTCGTTTTGCAACCCGCAATCGAAGCGGTCGCGCACGATGCTGAGCACGTCGACGCTCTGGTCCTCATAAGTGCTGGACGGCGTCGACCAGGCAACCGCACTCGGAACCCATTGAGTACCGTCGCAATAGAAGACGCAATAGCAATACGGCGTGCCGTTGACCAGGCTATCGCTGTCCATCACCTCGGTCAGGTCATTGCCGCTATAGAGGCAAACCGCCGCCGGATCGGTTTGGCTTACAAACGTGCCGGATTGGTTGCGCAGGAGGCGCCAACTGAGCGCATCCGCAGGCGGTGCCAGGAATACCTGGAGCGCGTTGCCGACTGCGAGCGGGACGATCTGCGAAATCATGCATCGGATCATGGCGTCACGACAGTTCCCGCGCGGGCTGTGATGCTAGGATCGAACCATGGAGGAAACCGCATGACGCAGTACACGTTTTCGTTCGACTTGCCGTCGAACGACGAGATCAAGAAGATCGTTGATGGCGCCGTGCTGCCGAGGGTCACACAGGCGGTGCATGCCATCGCCCAGCAGGCACGCATCAATTGGCAGGATGCCGTGATGCGGGCGCGGTTATGGAACGGCGAAAAGGCACCCTATGCCGCGTCGATCAAGGTGGAAATGACAGGGGCGTTTTCCGCAGTCGTGAGCTCGGACTACAGGTACGCCGACGAGATCGAGAATGGGCGGCCGCCACGCGACCTGAAGAAGATGCTCGACACCAGCACCAAGGTGCGGCGAACGAGGGACGGAAGACGCTTCCTGGTCATTCCGTTTCGCCACAACACGCCGGGCAACGACGCACTGGCGCCGGCAATGCCCACCGACGTATACCAGATGGCGAAGGGATTGTCGGCGAGTTCGATTACCGGAAGCGGCACACGACCGTCAGGCGAAGTGACGATCTTGTCCCGCAAATCGGGAATGCGTGCTGCGAATGCGCAAACGCCTTATTTATCCCACATCAAGAACGGTGGGCACTATCTCGTCAACAAGAGCAATTATGCCTGGGGAAGTAAGCTGTCGCCAGCCATGCTGCATGCGCAATCGAAAGGCGTTCGAGCAAAGTATGCCGGCCTAACGCGGTTTAAAACCTCGACCGGTGGATCGAGCTACCTGACGTTCCGGATAATGATGGAAGGATCGACTGGATGGATAGTCTCCGCGCAACCGGGCAAATATCTGGCCAGAAAAGTTGCGGATGCGCTAGGACCGCTGGCCGCAAAAGCGATGACGGAGGCATTGAAACGCTCTACCTATTGAGCCGGCATCTGTGTTCTTGAAACGGTAATCGAAGCATTCCCAGCGCAACGAATTTTAGAATCTTTCAAGTTCGCTGATGCCGGCTCAATAACTGTAAAACATCGTCCGCCTTCTAGCTGTTACTGTAAACAATCTGCCTGGCCAAAAATTCCGCGACTGTTCGACTAACCTTCCCGACATCCTCAGCGCTCAATACCCGACCATCCAATGGTCCTAGCTCCTTATCGAGAATTTCACCGATAGCATGATTTTGTCCACGTAGTTGGGCTACTTTAAGCAAACTACCGAGTTTCATTTCGATTATCTTCATCAACCCGCTACTGCCTTTTTCGTGGGACTCTTTCCAGGAAACCGCACGAAGAAATGCTTCATCTACTTTGACCTCGACCTCCTTTCCTTCAACGACATCCACACCATACGTGCAAAGCTTTGGTGCTTCACCGGCATAGGGCAGCACCACCGCTATCCCCGGCAAGTTAAATATTTCTGCATAAAAAATTGCCTGTTTCCTATGAGGATCTCCGTACAAACACAATACGTGACTTACTTCAGCTGGCACTGTAAACCATCGATTGGAATGTTCCCAATAAAAGGTATCGGGTGGAAACTTCACGTCAACTTGCTTTCCGTCCAGTTCGTCCAGCTTAGGCACTGGTTCAAAACTATCCACGTAAGCTTTAAAATCCGGGTGTATCGCCATTCCATGGTGCGAAGCAAAGACTGAAGCCATAACGAAAGTCGCAGGAAAAAAGACGTTAGGTCCAATATTCCCCCTCCCATGCAGTGGGCCATTTACGTAAGACTCCTGCATTACTGCTTCTTCCAACGCTTTCTCGATATCAAAGCCCGGATGCGCTTTTTTAACCCTACCTAGGAGCGTTCTTGCCTCCTCAGTGGTTCTTGCGTGAATCCTGTATTCCTTGCCTTCAGGCTTCTCCTCCTCTTCAAATATAGGCGCTGCCAGTTCTAATGGTTTGCCAAATACAACGCGATAGGGGTTGCCTTCCCGATCGGACATTT
>DASVLM010000643.1:0-2195 GCA_036384875.1 Noviherbaspirillum sp. | reverse complement strand
TCTTCCCCGCTACGCTCACCTTCAACACGGCCGCACCGGAACTGATGGAGCTGAACGCAGGCGAATGCCGCATCCGCCTGCAGGGTGAAGACAATTGGACCACTTATGCCGCCGGCGAAAAATTCAACGTTCCGGGGAATTCGACGTTCGATATCGAGGTGGTACAGACGCTGGAATACGTCTGCCATTTCCTGTAACCACAAAGGATCGTAGGGTGGCTTAGCCGCAGGCGTAACCCGCCCTGCGATCCATGCATCAAACCACCACCGGCTCCGGCTCCAGGCGAACCCCGAAGCGCGCCCCCACATCCTCCTGCACGGCCTGCGCCAAGCGCCACACCTCTTCACCCGTAGCCCCGCCGCGATTGACCAGCACCAGCGCCTGCTTTTCATAAACACCGGCATTGCCCAGACTCCTGCCCTTCCAGCCGCACTGATCGATCAGCCAGCCGGCCGCCAGCTTGTAGCTGCCATCGGGCTGGGCATAGCTGACCAGATTCGGGTGCGCCTGCAACAAGGCATCACGCTGGGCAGCCGGCACCACCGGGTTTTTGAAGAAGCTTCCCGCATTGCCGATCACAGCCGGGTCGGGCAGCTTGCGTTTGCGGATGGCGATCACCGCGTCGCTGATAGCGCGCGCCGACGGCTTGGCGATGCCGCGCGCGGCCAGTTCCTGAGCCACTTCGGCATAGCGCGTATTAGGCTGCCAGGCTTTGGGCAAGGCAAAAGTCACATCCAGAATCAGGGCCGAATCGCGCAAGGCATGCTTGAACACGCTGTCGCGATAGCCGAAAACGCATTCGGCATGCGACAAGGTTGAGGTCGTGCCGCTTGTGAAGTCATACACCGTCACCGACTCGATCAACTCGCCGGCTTCCACGCCATAGGCGCCGATATTCTGGATCGGCGCCGCACCCGCGCTGCCGGGGATCAGCGACAGGTTCTCCAACCCGCCATAGCCCTGCGCCAGCGTCCACATGACGAAGCCGTGCCAGTTTTCGCCCGCCGCGACGCGGATGCGGCGTACTTCATCATCTTCCCCAAGCAGCGTGATGCCTTTAAGCTCGACATGGATCACGATGCCTGGAAAATCGCGCGTCAACAGCACGTTGCTGCCGCAGCCCAGGATCAAGCGCGGCATGCCGGAAAATGCCGCCTCGCTCAATAGCGTCAATTGCGATGCATCGGTCAAGGATAAAAAGCGCTCGGCCCGAGCCTCGAGGCCGAAGGTGTTGTATCTGGACAGGGATATGTCGCGCGAAATAAGGTTTGCCTGACTCATGGAGAGATTATCCCTCATTTCCCTGCCTCGACTCGCGCTTTCCCGACATCGCGACACATAGTGATAAGATGCAGCTCATCGAATCCAGCCTCACAAAGCGTTTGCTCCCGGCCGATGAGTATCCCTGACATCTCCAGCGTTCTGCTGATCGACAGCCTCAACCGCACGCTGCACAACCCAGGCGCGAGCCAGCGTTGGCATGCCTTGATGGACGCCTATGGCGGAGAAACGCAAGAGGACATCAAGGCCAAGGTGCGCGCTGCGCTGGAAGCGGGTGTGCCCCGGCAGGGAATTCCCGGCTTCCTGCTCTGCACCTTTCTGTTCGAGGTCACCGGCGACGTATCGCGCTTGACCGAAGCTGCCGCGCTGCTGCAAACGATTACCCCGCTCGACCCGGACCGGCTGATGGCATTCGCCGTCTATATCTGGGGCGTGTTCATTTCGCGCGGCGGCGGCCGGGCCGACTTCGTCGACATCCTGCGCAAGATGGGCGTGCCGCAGATTGTCTCCAGTCTCGGCATGCAGGTCGCAACACGTGCCAGGGTGCTGTTTCCGTCGCGCCCGGTCGAGGCTATCCGCAAGGTGGCGCTCGTTGCCGCCTACCTCGGCCACGAGTCGCATGCCCCGACTCCGCTGGCCTTGCAGCATGCGCGGCAGCTGCGCGATCTGGGCTATGAAGTTGCGCTGTTTTCGCCGCAAGACTTGCGCGTACCGGACATGGCCGATTATTTCGGCAACAATGCCCGATTGACGACGCGTCCTCCCGACCTTGCCGAACTGAGAGCGAGCGTGCCCCATGGCGTCGAAGCAACCGTGTCGGATGACCGTTTTTCCTTGCCGCGCCGCTGGGAAGATTTGCTCTTGTCGATCGTGCGCTTCGATCCCGACCTCGTGATGTTCGTCGGCTTGAATTC
>DASVLM010000642.1:0-5927 GCA_036384875.1 Noviherbaspirillum sp. | reverse complement strand
CGGCGCCTCGGCCTGAAAGGCGAAATGCTGCTGGCGCTCATGCCGACGCTGACGGTGCTGCTCGTGCTGGCAGTGGTGGAAGCCATCAGCCGGCAGCGGCTGCTGTTTGCCTCGCTTGCGTCGAGCGCGTTTCTCATCTATCTCGATCCGGAAAACGCGATGAACAATGTGCGTACGCTAGCCCTGTCACAGATCGGCTCCGCCGCCATCGGCCTTGCGTGTTACCTCATGCTTGGCCCCGGCTACCTCTCCGGCGGTACGGCGATGGTGCTGGCCATTGCCGCGATGATTGCGCTCGATGCCATGCATCCGCCGGCGGTATCGACCGCGCTCAGCTTCGGATTGCGTGCGGGCGACGAGAGCAATCTTGGATTGTTCATCATGGCAGTGGGAATCACGGCGGTATTGATCGTGCTGCAACGGGCAGCGCTTTGGGTTCTACGGCGTCATGCGAATCACTGAACTGCATTCGCATTATTTTGGCGAACACGGCACCACCTTCTGCACCAAGCGCCCGATGGACAAGCCCTGCACCAGAATGGAAAACACCACGACGACATAGGTGAGGCTCACCACGATATCGTGCTCCCTGCCTGCCGGCAGCGACAAGGCGAGCGCCACGGAAATGCCGCCGCGCAAGCCTCCCCAGGTCAATACTTCCCCCGCACCTTGCGGCAGGCCGGAGCGCTTGCGCAACAACGCTGCTGGCAAACCCGCCGTCAGCGTGCGCGCACCCAGTGTGACGACCACAACGAGGAGGCCGGCCAACAGCAATTTGGCGGAGAACGAAAGAACGATTACCTCCAGGCCGATCAACACGAACAGCACCGCATTGAAAATCGCGTCCAGCAATTCCCAGAACATGTCCACGTTCTTGCGCGTCAGATCCGACATCGCTTCCGCTCGCGCATGGTTGCCGACGATAAGCCCCGCCACCACCATGGATAGCGGCCCGGACACATGCAGGTTGCTAGCCAGTGCATAGCCGCCTGTCACTGCGGCCAGCGTAATGAGCACTTCCTCCTGGTAACTGTCGAGGCTTTTCAGCAAACGAAAAGTGACATAGCCGATCGCCAGGCCAAGCACGATGCCGCCACCCGCTTCCTTCAACAGCAACATGGCACCATGCGATATGGAAGGCGCCGTACCACTCGCCGCCATGCCGAGCGCCAATGAGAACAGCACCACACCCACGCCATCGTTGAAGAGCGATTCGCCGGCGATCACGAGCTCCAGGCTGGCGGGCGCTCCCGCAGATTTCAAGATCCCCATGACGGCAACCGGATCTGTCGGCGCAATCAGCGCACCGAACACCAGGCAGTACGACAGCGGCAACGCAACGCCGACCAGCGGCAGCAGGTACCACAAGCCGAATCCGACCGAGAGCATCGAGCCGAGCGTGCTGAACAATGCGAGCGCGCCGACCTGCCAGCGATAGGCTTTCAGCTCGCTGAGGTCGACATGCAATGCGCCGGCGAACAGCAGCACCGAGAGCATGCCTTGCATCAGCACATCGGAAAAGTCGATGGACGCGATCAGCGATTTTTCAAGGTTGCGCAGCGTGCCGTAGCCCAGCATATCGAGCGCCAGCAATACCGCTGACAGCAGCAAGGCGATACTCATGACGCCGATTGTCGCCGGCAAGCCGATGAAGCGGCGGTTAAGATAAGCAAGCACGGCAGTGAGCGCCAGCAGCGAACCGGCGATGTTCAACATGGCGTTCACTTTCCGGCCTGCAGCGCCGCGACTGCGCCGGCGATCTGTTCCGCGACAGCAGACATCGTCATTGCATAGGCGGATGCAACGGCATCGAACCCGCCCTGCGCCCGCGCCTGCTCCGTGAAGCGTGCCGTTCGAGGCGGCTGAGCATTGCAACGCACCGTCCACCAGCCTTGCACGGTCACTGCCACATCGAGAACGGCATCGAAGCGTTCGATGTCCATCTGCACCCGGCAGTCCGGATCACGCACAGCCTGCACGTTGTATCGGGCGATACGTGCCTGCGGCAGGCGCCGCTCCAGCGTGGCCGTCAAGGCGTCGACGAGTTCCAGGCGCAGCGGCTGGGCCCAGCGATGCAGTTCCGCAATCTCGATGCGGTGGTCGCCGCGACGAATGACAAGCTGCGGCCGGTCCACGGTTTCCGGCACGCTGACCGGGCCGACGGCGACGCTGTAACGCGCCGGGCCTGCTGCCGCTGCGCTGGGCGTTGAAGTCGCGGACGATGAACTCAAGGTGTAGAAGCGCGCCTCCGGCGAAGATGCGCAACCGGCCACCGCCAGCAGCAGGCACAGCATCCGGTATCGCGGCATCATCATTCCCCTTCCTTCTTCCCTCGGATCAGTGCTTCCGGGTGGCGGCTGAGATAGTCGGCAAGCTCGCGCAGGGAACGCGCCGCGCGGCCGGCCTCGCGCACGGTGTCGCGCAAGTCTTGCTGTGCCGGCGCATCGGGCGACAGCAGGCGGTTCACGTCGCCCAGCGATTTGCGCGCCTCTTCCAGCGTGCCGCGCACTTCCGGCACCAGTGACTGGTCGATCTGTTTCATGACGTGGTCAGCGCTGCGCATGGTGGCGTCGAGGCTCTTGAGCGTGTGGTGAAGGTCTGTACCGATGGCCTCGATCGGCACCTTGTCCAGCTTGGCTGCGATGCTGCGCAGTGTTTCCTGGATGTCTTCCAGCGACTCCGTCGCGGTCGGCAGGACCGGCGGCGAAGCCTTCCAATCGATGGCGGCTTTGGATGCGTGCGGGAAGAAATCCAGCGACACATACAACTGCCCGGTGAGCAGGTTCGCGCTCTTGAGTTGCGCGCGCAAGCCGTGGGAAACCATCTCGTCGAGCAAGACGCGCGGCGGGCCTTCCGTATCGAGCTGCGGCGCATTGCCGCGGATGCGCGGCATGATGGTGTCGGGATAGACATCGATCTGCACCGGGAAGCGCAGGGTCTTCCCTTCGCGGTCGTATTCGACCGAAATGTTCTTCACCTCGCCGATGGCAATGCCATGGAAATCCACCGGCGCCCCCGGCGCGAGGCCGCGCAGCGATTCCTTGAAATACAGGAGATAGGTGTGGACCTTGGCGCCGGTATGCTTGAAGGCGGCGGCCTTGTCGCTATACAAGGTGAAGGCCGTTCCCGCTTTCGCGGCATCGCCGGCCGGCACGTCGGGCAAGGGTTCGAATGCAATGCCGCCGACCAGGATGGACAGCAGCGACTCGGTGTTGAGCCGCAGGCCGGACGCCTGCAGCGTGGCATCGATGCCGCTGGCGTGCCAGAAGCGCACATTGCTCGTAACGAAGCGGTCGTTCGGCGCGTCGATGAAAATATCCAGCGTCACGCCGCGGCCGTCGTCGTCTATCGTATAGCCGGTGACCTGCCCGACCGCCACGCGGCGGAAGTAGACCGGCGCGCCGATATAGAGCGAACCGACGTCTTCTGCGTGCAGCATGAACAGCCGGCCGCGCGAATCGCTGGTAACGGCGGGCGGCTTGTCCAGCCCGGCGAAACTGGTCTGCTGCTTTGCGGAGCGGCCCGCATCGACACCAATGTAGGCACCCGAAAACAAGGTGCCCAGGCCCGAGACGCCCGTATAGGTAATGCGCGGGCGCACCACCCAGAAGCGGGTGTCTTCGACGATCAGGTTCTCCGCCCGCTTCTCGATCTCCGCCGTGACGATCACGTGCGAGCGGTCTTTCGCAATCGCGATTTCAGTCACCGTGCCGATATCGACATCCTTGTAGCGCACCTTGGTCTTGCCTGCTTCCACGCCCTGGGCGTTTTCAAAATGGATGGTGATGGTCGGGCCTTTCGACAGCAGGTAATGAAGGGCGAGCCAGCCGCCGAGCACGGCGGCAACGATCGGGATGATCCATACCAGCGAGATTGCCCAGCGCGGTTTCGGCACGGCCACTGCGTGGGGAATACCGTCCGGTGGATGTGCATCAGGAGGTGGTATTCCCTCGGTCACTCCGATCCTCCTGCGCCTTGCGTGGTTGATCGGCGGTCTGCCTGCGTCACTCGGCTCTCCGCGCAGACATCAGTCCGTACCGGGTATCGCGCACGGCTGCATGGGCAACAGGAAATTCGCTGATCCTGCAATGTCATGTCCTGAACGAAAGAAAGTGGTGGTGCCAGATTCGGCAATATCGACGCTTGATGCAACAAAGAGACCATGCCGGGCGGCGATGGTTGCAAGGGAATCATTGCTGAAAAACATAAGAATTGCGTGCGCGAATCGATGCACTGCACTGGAGCATGGTTCGATTACCGATGGCATATCCTCCGCGCCACGCTTGCGCCGGCTTTAATGCACATCAACCGCCGCGGCGCATGCTCGCCTACCCTGAATCAGGCCTTGGCGCATACAGGTCCGGAACATCCTTGCTTGCCCTGGCGACATCAAGCCGATCCCGCCCCACGCTGTCCGCGCGCCGTCGTTGTCGCGCGCGCCCACATCACGTTACGCCTCGGCTCCATCGTGTTCAACACTGGAGGATGTCATGGCTATCAATGAAGCGAAGTTGAACGAATTCATGGGCCGGTTTGTCGGCGATATCGGTGCAGTGATGCATGCTGCGACGATCGTCGTCGGCGACCAGCTTGGTTTATACAAGGAACTGGCTGCTGCGGGGCCCTGCGACGCCCAGCAGCTTGCCCGCAAAACCGGCACGGACCCGCGCTACCTGAAGGAATGGTTGTGCGCACAGGCTGCCAGCGGATACATCACGTATGACAAGGAGACTGAGAAGTTCTCCATGACCGAAGAACAGGCCTTCGCCCTCGCCGAAGAAGGAAGCCCGGCCTTCGTCCCGGGCGCATTCCAGATCGCTGTTGCGCAATTCAAGGCGATCCCGAAGATGATGCAGGCCATGCGCACGGGAATAGGAATAGGCTGGCACGAGCACGACGCTGCCCTCTTCCATGGCACCGAGCGCTTCTTCCGTCCCGGTTATGCGGCGAATCTTGTCAGCAGCTGGATTCCCGCGCTCGATGGTGTCGAGAACCGGTTGAAGATAGGTGCGCGGGTGGCGGACGTCGGCTGCGGCCACGGCGCTTCGACCATCATCATGGCGCAGGCCTTTCCCGAAGCGACGTTCACGGGCTTCGACTATCACGCGCCGTCCATCGAGCATGCCCGCAAGGCGGCGGCGGATGCCGGCGTGGGCGACCGCGTCGGTTTCGAAGTTGCCCGCGCCCAGGACTACCCCGGCGACGGTTACGATTTTGTCGCGGTGTTCGACTGCCTGCATGACATGGGCGATCCGGTCGGCGCTGCGGCGCATGTACGCGCCAGCCTCAAATCCGACGGCACCTGGATGATCGTTGAACCCTATGGGAAGGACAAGCTGGAAGACAATCTCAATCCTGTCGGGCGGGTTTACTACTCCGCTTCCACGTTCATTTGCACGCCGGCGTCGCGCTCGCAAGAGGTCGGCGCCTGCCTTGGCGCACAGGCGGGAGAGTCGCGCCTGAAAGAGGTTGTGACGCAAGGCGGCTTTACCCGCTTCCGGCGGGCGACGGAAACGCCGTTTAACCTGGTGCTGGAGGCGAAGCCTTGATGGATTGAAACTTCGGGTTCGCAGATGATCGTTGACGTTGCCGCCGTCAACGATCATGAACTCCGGTGCTCCGAAGACTGCAGCAACCTATTTCAAAAATTGTAATATTCCATCATAGCAATAAAGTTATACGTTAATTTTTCTGGATAACGTATAACTTGCCGGCACTGAGTCTTACTCGATATAAAGTGCCCCTGGACACATGGTAAGATGACAGTTATACGTTGCATTCAAATAATCAACGTATAACCAAGGCCATTCAACCATGATCCAAAGATTGCCGGAATCCACCCAGCACTTGTATGCGGAGCTTCTTCAGAAGGTTGCCGCGAGTCCGCTCGCCGGTCTTTCCGGAGGCACTTTCGTATCGAAGGTCAT
>DASVLM010000641.1:0-8282 GCA_036384875.1 Noviherbaspirillum sp. | reverse complement strand
CACGCAGATATCTTTCCGCCGTGCAGTCCGACCAGCGTCCTGGCAATCGTCAGCCCCAACCCGAGGCCGCCTGCCCGGCGATCGATGCGCTGCGGCGCCTGCACGAAGAGATCGAATACATGGGGCAGCAGCGCGGTGTCGATGCCAACGCCGTTGTCCTCCACGGTGATGAGCGCACTCCCGTCGACGACGCGGGCCTGCACGCACACGCTGCCGTGTTCGCGCGTGAACTTGGCGGCATTCGATAGCAAGTTGCCGAACACCTGGGTCAACCTGACTGCATCGCCGTAGACTTCGATCGGCGCGGGAGGAAGAAATACTTCGACGGCAAGTGAATTCCTTTCCATCATCGGTATCGCGTGTTCCATCGCCTTCTCGATTGCGGAGCGCAGGTCCAGCCTTTCCATGCGCAATTCCACCTTGCCTTGCGAAATGCGGGAGATGTCGAGCAGATCGTCGACCAGACGGGAGAGGTGATGCACCTGGCGCGCGATCACCGCCTGCTCGTACTGCGTGGAATGGTCGCCGCGCATTTCCATCAGCTGCAATGCCGTGACGATGGGTGCCAGCGGATTGCGCAGCTCATGTCCGAGGATCGCGAGGAAGGCGTCCTTGGCGCGGTTGGCAGATTCCGCCTCGGCCTTGGCGGTGCGTTGCTGTTCCAGCAAGCGGACATTGCCTACCACCGGCGCCGCCAGCATCGCCAGCTCTTCCGCGAACGCAAGATCGGCTCCATCGAAGCGGCGGCCGGAGCCCGCCATGAACAGCGTCAGTGCGCCGAGCAGTTCGCCGCGATAGCGCAACGGTACGGAGAGCATCGAGCGAAAGGCCAGCGAGCGCATGCCGGCGAGGTGTTCGTCGTTGATGGCGACATCACGATACCACGCATCGTCGATGTCCATGTGCAACGCGGATTGGCCGGTCGAGAGCGCGCACAGATTCATGTCGGAACCTTGTTGCGGCATCCAGCGGATTCGCTTCAGGATGGCTTCGGTATCGGGGTCCTGGCAGGCGCGTACGGTACGACGCACGCCATCCTGCGTGACGACATCGAAAAAGCCGAAGTCGCCCAGCGCCGGCAGGCAGGCGCCGATCACATGTGCCAGCGTTTCGTCGAATTCAAGCGAAGTGGCAAGCAGCGCGGCCGCGTCACGAAACACGCGCATTTTCCCTTCCGCATCGAGCCGGCGTTCCTTTGCCGGCTCGTCCATCCGTATTCCCATCAATATAGCTCCTGAATGTGGGACGAATATTACGCTGGCACGCGTTGCAACATCGGTGTGCTGCCGCAAAATCCGGCACGGCATTGACATGATTTGCGGAGTATCAAATCAGCGAGGGCGAACATGGTGAGCGATTCGTTTATTCGACGGCGGCAACGCCCGACGCGCGAGCAAGTATTGCTTCCATGGCCGCGAGCGTGACCGGCTTGACGAGATGATGGTGGAACCCCGCTTGCGTCGCGCGGCGCTTGTCTTTTTCCTGCCCCCATCCCGTCACGGCGACCAGCGTTGCAGTTCGGCAGGCAGGATGTTGCCTCAGGCGTTCAGCCAGCTCATAGCCATTCATGTCGGGCATGCCGATATCGAGGAAGCAGAATGCAGGCGCAAATTCAGTGGCAACTTGCAGCGCCGCCACGCCGCCATGCGCGATGCGCACATCGTGCCCGATTACCGCAAGCATGCCGGCCATACCGGTGACGAAATCGACATTGTCGTCGACGAGCAGGATGCGATGGCGCGGGCCAGAGTGTGCCGGCGTGGCGGCCGTCGCCTGTTGCGTCGGTGCGGAGGCGACAGCGCACAGCGGCAGCGTCACGCGGAAGGTGCTACCCGCTCCGGACCCGGCGCTGTGCGCTTCCAGCGTGCCGCCGTGCAGTTCGACGATGCGCAGGGCCAGCGTGAGGCCGACGCCAAGCCCGGCCTGCGAACGCTCGAGCCGGGTATCGACCTGGGTGAACATGTCGAATACCCGCTCCAGCATCGCAGGCGGAATGCCGATGCCGGTATCGGCGACATCGATGATTGCGTGGTCACCATCCATGCGCAAATGAATCGAAATCTTGCCGCCAGGTTCGGTGTACTTCGCTGCATTGTTGATGAGGTTGGTGAACACCTGGGCCAGTCGCGTCGCGTCGCCATCGACATGGACCGGCGCGTCCGGCAAGCGAACGTCGATGTCATGGCGGCGTTCTTCGATCAGCTTCGCGGTGGATTCGAGCGCGCTTCGTATCGCCGGCAACAAGTCAATGCGTTCCTTGCGCACCGCAAGCTTGCCGGTCGAGATGCGCGATACGTCGAGCAACTCGTCGATCAACCGCACCATGTGGCTGAGCTGACGCTCCATGATGTTGCGGGCATTGGCCGACGCGGCAGAGTCCGGGCCGGTAAGTCGCATGATTTCCAGTCCGCTCATCAACGGCGCCAGCGGATTGCGCAACTCGTGCGCAAGTGTCGCAAGGAATTCATCCTTGCGCTGGTCCGCGATGCGCAGCGCCTCTTCCGCTTCGCGCCGTTCCCGCATTTCGCGCAGGAGTTCGCGGTTCGACTCTTCCAGCGCGCGCGTACGGGCGCTGATTTCAGCCAGCATGCCGTTGAAGGATTCGACCAGCACGCCGATCTCGTCGTCGGTCGTCTTGCGGGCGCGCAGCGAATAATTCCTGCTCTTCATGACTTCGCGCGCCACCGCCGTGATATCGAGGATAGGGCGGGTGATCGCCGCCTGCAGCCACCACGACACCAGTGCGGTGACAGCCAGGCTGAATGCAATCGCGCCTGCCAGGATGAGGACATAACTGCGGATGCGCTGTTCTATATCGTAGCGCGCACGCAGGTAGACCGTGCCCACCTTCTCGCCGTTTTCGATCACTGAATGGAAGAGGCTCAGCTCGCCGCCTTCGATGCGGTAGCCGTTGGGCGATGATGTCTGCGGTACCGTCAAGGCGTTGTTGACGGAATAGGAGGCGAACAGCGAGCCGTTCGGACGATAGATTGCCGCCTGCAGTATCTGCGGGCGCGAGCGCAGTACCCCCAGGTTGTCGTGCGCGGTGCCCTCGTCGTCAAACTGCAGGGCCGGCGCACTGATGCGCGCAAGGATTTCGGCTTGCGTACGCAGATCGGCTACCCAGTTGTCGCGATAGGCGCCGATCTCGTAGGTCATCAGGGCAGCGGCGCAGAGCAGCAGGGCAAAGAACGTCGTGGCGAGCACGACTGCCATGGTGCGACGGGACACCGACTTGCGCAGGGAGAGCATCATTGCGGAACCTCCGTACGTACGGCAAGCGCCACCTGCAGCATGCGCGAGCTGATCTTCAGGCCGCCTTTCTCCGCCGCGCCGAGAGACACTTCGAAGCGGACCCGGCCATCGACCAGGCGGAAATTGATCATGCTGCCCCAGGCGAGCGCGCCTTCCGTGTCGGTAATGGTCAGGATGGAGCGCGACCAGGCGTTGTGCAGCAGCTGTGTCTGCGTCTCCGCCGGCAAGCGGCCGATAAAGAGGACGTGCATTCCGGCAAGCGGGTCGCCGGGCCGGAATTTGCGCACCTGGATCGTTTTGCCGTCGATGGTACGCCCGCTGGTGATGCGGCTCAGTTCGTCTGCCAGATCATCAGCCGAAGCCACGCCGATCACGAGCGGCGCGTCCTGCCGGGAAAACGTTGCCGGCGGCCATTCGACGTAGCCGAGGAAGCGATAGATCGAAGCCGCCTTGACGGCGCGTTCCGTGCTGCCGCTGTCGGCGAGTGCAATGCCGGCAGCGCAGCATGCCATCCACAGCAACGCGGCGCGGAAAACGGCGAGCGGCAGCCAGATGCAGCGGGATGCGGGTTGCCTCATGTCGCCCTACAGCTTCAAGACCAGCTTGAGAAAGAGCGCCCGTCCGAAGTCGACGCCGGCGGCGGGTGCGCCGAACTCGACATGCTCGCCGCCGAGGTTGCGGCCGCTCAGCGACAGCTCGATGCCGGGACGTACCTTCCAGCCGATATTCATGTCCACCGCCGTATAGCCGGGCACGGAGGGGTGCGGCAACGCATTGACGTGGCGTAGCGTCAGGTCGAACTCGGTGTTCGAACTGAAGTCGTAGGACGAACGCAGCATCCACCAGGAACTCGGATCATTGATGGCGACGCTGCTGGTGCCGAGGCTATCGGCGCTGCCGGCTTTGCCCTGCACGTGGATACGTTGCGCGGTGGCGCCGGCCGACAGCCGCCAGGAAGGTGTTGCCTGCCAACTACCCCAAGCTTCCACGCCGCGCGTCGAGCCTTCGGCCATGTTGCTGAAGACCATGCCTGGCCCGGCGCGATTCGGCTCCAGCGTGCGAAGGTTGTCGTAACGGCTCGCAAAGGCGGTGATCGAGTACGACAGGTTCGGACGCGGTTGTGCGCGATAGCCGAGTTCGGCGACATCGGCCACTTCGGAACGGAAGTCGGGTCCGCCGGAAACGAAATACTGCGGCACGCCGCCCCGCACTGGCGGGTTGGCAGGAGCGAAGAAATCGCGGTCGATGCGCGATGGCGCCCGCACCGAGCGCGACAGCGACGCCCATGCCATCCGGTCCGGGCGCGGCCGCCATGCCAGGCGCAGGTTCGGCAGGTATTCGATGCCGGTGTAGTTGTTGGATTCGAGTTTGAGGCCGGCGGTGAGTTTCAGGTTGTCGCGCAAGGCGATTTCATCCTGCGCGAACAGGCTGCCCCAGGCCATGTTGAGCGTGCCCGGCAGGAAGGCGAAGCCATTGCCGTTCACTTGCACATGATCCAGCCCCGCACGGTAACTGCCACCCCAGACGACATGATGGCCGGACAACTGCACATCCTGCTGCGCTTCGAGGTCCAGCGTGGTGAGGTGTTCGAAGAAGGCGCCGGGCTGGTTGCGTTCGGTATAGTCAATGTAGGCGAGGGCGCTCAACTCGGAATCGGGCGACAGTCGACGCGTCACGTGCCCGGTGACGTTGCCGCCCGCCACCCGGATATCCTCGGTGCCAAGCTGGTGCAGCCGTCCGGTATAAGTATCGCCGCTCACGGCATAGGTGGCGGCGCCATTGCTCCAGTCCATGCGGAATCCGGCGGCATCATGCCGCATGCCGTCTGCCGCGTTGGCGCCGTTCGCACGCGCCTGGTTGTCGTCTGCCTCATGCTTGCCGTAAACCCGGTAGTAGCCGCCGTTGGACATCGCGCCGCCATGTTGCAGCGAGCCGGACCTCGATTCATTGCCGGCGACGGCCTTGGCATAGGTGCCCTGGGTTTGTTCGGCGGAACGGGTGATCACGTTGATGACGCCGTTGACCGCGTTCGCGCCCCACAGCGTGGAACCGGGGCCGCTGATTACTTCAATGCGGTCGATGTCTTCCATCACGAGGTTCTGGACGTCCCAGTACACGCCGGAAAACAGCGGCGAGTACACGATGCGGCCGTCGATCAGGACCAGCAGTTTGTTTTCCAGCGGGTTGTTGAAGCCGCGCGCGGTGATGGCGTAGTTGCGCGCATCGACGCGCGCCACCTGCAGGTTGGGCGCAAGACGCAAGGCTTCCGGCAGCGTCGGTGCGCCGGCGCGCCGGATGTCATCACCGGTAATGACGAAGATCGAGGCCGACGCTTCGCTGAGCGATTCGGCGCGCTTGGAGACCGAGGTCACCTGGATGTTGGCGAGTTCCTCCAGGCTGAGATCGGCAAAATCTCGCCCCATGTCGCGTCCGGCCTCTGCATGCGCTGCAGCCGGGGCCAGCACCGCCGGCAGCAATATCGAAACGAAGCGTTTGCTGAAAACGCGTCTGTCCATGACTCCCCACGATTTCCGGATGCCGCTGGCTGGCAAGATGCCGGCAGCGGATGCGTTCGATGCGCATCGCGCAATCTTGCCATAAGTGGGAAATTGCAGGTGTCAGTAATGTAGCCATACCTTTATCAGCGTCAACAGGCGTGCCACATCCACCGGCTTGGTGATGTAGTCCGACGCTCCGGCGGCGATGCACTTGTCGCGGTCGCCTTTCATTGCCTTGGCGGTGAGCGTAATGATCGGCAAGGACTTGAATTGCGGGATGTTGCGTATGGCGCGCATCGTGGAGTATCCATCCATTTCGGGCATCATGATGTCCATCAGCACGATATCGATGCCGGGATTGGACTGCAGCACCTCGATGCCGTCGCGCCCGTTTTCGGCGTACATCACTTTCATGCCTTCGCGCGCTAGCGCGGAGCTGAGGGCGAAGATGTTGCGCACATCATCATCGACCACCAGCACCTTGCGTCCGGCGAGGGCGACGCTGCCTGGCATGTCTTCGACCCCGGCAAACGACGCTCCATCCTCGGAGGTATCGCCTTGCACGCCAGCGTCGCGGCCCTGGTCCGAGCCGAGGTCGAGGATGCGGTCAAACTCTTCGCGGATGTCCACCGGCACGATGGGCTTGCGCAGCAGGGATTGCGCACCGTGCCGCTTCGCCTTGTCGCCCAGTTCGCTGCTCGACAGGACATGCACTGGAATATGGCGGGTTGCCGGATCGCGCTTCAGGCGGTCGAGCACCACGAAGCCGTCTGCGTCCGGCTGGTCGACATCGAGCAGCACGGCAGTCGGCAGATAATCGCGCGAGAGCGGCAGGGCGGAGTTCGGTTGTGAAGTGACGATGGCCTTCAGGTTGTTTTCGCGAGCATGGTCGAGCAGGACGCTGGCGACCTCGAGATCGTTCTCCACGATCAACACTGCCGGGTCGCCCGGTGCGATGAAGGCCCGGTCGTCGCCGGTCTCGTTGCCTTCCTGTTCCGCGCCGGCGGTCGTTGCTGTTTGCCCGGGTGAGGGCAAGGCAGCTGCCATGCCGGGAAGGAATTCCGGCGGATGGCGCACTGCGAGATCGTTGCAGGGAAGGTAGAGCGTGAAGGTGCTGCCGACGCCGACTTCGCTGACGACGCGGATTTCGCCGTCCAGCAGGCGCGCCAGCTCGCGGCTGATGGACAAGCCCAGGCCGGTGCCGCCGTAACGGCGCGCGGTGCTGCCGTCGGCCTGCTGGAAGGCTTCGAAAATCAGCTGCAGCTTGTCGGCCGGGATGCCGACGCCGGTGTCGGTGACGGAAAACGCCAGCACGCAGGCCGCCTGCGAAAGGCAGGCGTTGTCGGTGCTCCAGCCCGAATTCGCGACGCTGATGCGCAGCGCGACGCTGCCGTTGCTGGTGAATTTGAACGCATTTGATAGCAGGTTCTTCAGGATTTGCTGCAGGCGTGTCTTGTCAGTCCTGAAGCTGGTTGGCAGGTCGGTTGAGAGCTCAACGGAAAACGCGATGCGGCGCGCCTCGGCCATGTGCTGGAAGGTGCGTTCGACGAAGGTGCGCAAGGCGTTGAAGCGGTATTCGCCGATCTGCAGCGTGACCGTGCCGGATTCGATCTTCGAGAGGTCGAGGATATCGTTGATCAGTGTGAGCAGGTCGCTGCCGGAACCGTAGATCGTGCGTGCGAATTCGACCTGGCTGGACGACAGATTGCCATCGGGGTTGTCTGCGAGCTGCTGCGCAAGGATGAGCAGGCTGTTCAACGGCGTGCGCAACTCATGCGACATGTTGGCGAGGAATTCGGACTTGTACTTCGACGACAGTGCCAGCTGCGTCGCCTTCTCTTCCAGCGCAAGCTTGGCCTGCTCCACCTCGCGGTTCTTGCGTTCCACCTCGATGTTCTGCTCGGACAGGAGGCGAGCCTTTTCCGCCAGCTCGAGGTTGGTCTGCTGCAGTTCCTGTGCCAGCGATTGCGACTGCGTCAGCAGCGACTCGGTGCGGCTGTTGGCTTCGATGGTGTTCAACACCACGCCGATCGATTCGGTGAGCTGCGACAGGAATGAGAGATGGGTTTCGGTGAAACGGTCGAGCGACGCAATTTCCAGCACGGCCTTGACCTGCTGCTCGAACAGGATGGGCAGCACCACGATGTTGGTGGGCGGCGCTGCGCCGAGGCCGGAAGAAATCTCGATGTAATCGCGCGGCACATTGGTCAGCCAGATCATGCGCTTTTCCAGCGCGCACTGGCCGACCAGCCCTTCGCCCGGCAGGAAGGAAGTCGGCAGCTTGCGGCTGGAGCGATAGCCGTAGCGCGCCACCAGCCGCAGCGAGGATTCTTCTTCCGCTGCATCCATCATGTAGAACACGCCGTGGTGTGCCGATACCAGCGGCGCGAGTTCGGAGAGGATCAGCCTCGTCACCGCGGCGAGATCGCGCTGGCCCTGCAGCAGGCGGGTGAAGCGTGCGAGGTTGGTTTTCAGCCAGTCCTGCTGTGCATTCTTTTGCGTGGTTTCCTTCAGGTTGCGGATCATCTC
>DASVLM010000640.1:0-23007 GCA_036384875.1 Noviherbaspirillum sp. | reverse complement strand
GTGATGAAAGTAACAGGGTTGATTGTGCATGTTTTCTAGGAAACGTGCAAGTCCCTGTTAGTCGGAAAACGGTCGTTTTGTGGATTTCGTGGCGGTGCCCTGCCTGTCATTTTCAGAAGACGACTGCACCAATTGACGGGGTGTGACACCAAGTGTGCAGGCCACTCCTGACAGCGCAATATCAGAAGTCATCTGCACCGATCTCGACTATGCTCAATACTCGTGTGCACCAAAGCGAGGTGTGGGCATGGCGTCAGACACATCACCGATCACCGAACAAGGCGTGGCCACCCTGCCCGAGGCGGCATGGGCGCAAGCCCGGCACCGAGCAGAAATCATCGGGCCGCTGGCAGCGCTTGAGATGGTCGGGCATGACGCCGCCGACGCCGCTGCTCAAGCGCTTGGCCTGTCCCGGAGGCAGGTGTATGTCCTGATCCGCCGCGCCCGGCAAGGTGCGGGGCTGGTGACGGACCTGGCTCGCGGCCGATCCGGCGGCGGCAAAGGCAAGGGGCGTCTGCCGGAACCGGTCGAACGCATCATCCGCGAGCTGCTGCAAAAGCGCTTCCTGACCAAGCAGAAACGCAGCCTGGCGGCATTCCACCGCGAGGTCGCGCAGTCTTGCAAAGCGCAAAAGCTACGGGTGCCGGCGCGCAACACCCTGGCGCTACGGATCGCCGACCTCGATCCGCTCAAGGCCACTCGCCGCCGGGAAGGCCAGGATGCGTCTCGCAGTCTGCAAGGTGTCGGCGGTGAGCCTCCCGCCGTGACCGCGCCGCTGGAACAGGTGCAAATCGACCACACGGTTATCGACTTGATCGTGGTGGACGAGCGCGACCGGCAACCGATTGGCCGTCCGTACCTCACCGTCGCCATTGACGTGTTCACCCGCTGCCTGCTCGGCATGGTGGTCACGCTGGAAGCACCGTCCGCCGTCTCAGTCGGCCTGTGCCTCGCACATGTCGCCTGCGACAAACGCCCATGGCTGGAGGGGTTGGCCGTGGAAATGGATTGGCCAATGAGCGGCAAGCCCATGCTGCTCTATCTGGACAACGCGGCCGAGTTCAAGAGTGAAGCGCTGCGCCGGGGCTGCGAGCAGCATGGCATCCGGCTGGACTATCGGCCACTCGGGCAGCCGCACTATGGCGGCATCGTCGAACGGATTATCGGCACGGCGATGCAGATGATCCACGACGAATTGCCTGGAACGACCTTCTCCAATCCCGACCAACGCGGGGAGTACGCCTCCGAGAAGATGGCCGCCCTGACACTGCGCGAGCTGGAGCGCTGGCTCGCACTGGCAGTCGGCACCTATCACGGCTCCGTGCACAACGGTCTGCTTCAGCCGCCGGCCGCGCGCTGGGCCGAGGCTGTGGCGCGCATCGGTGTACCAGCCGTCGTCACTCGCGCCACGGCTTTCCTTGTCGATTTTCTGCCCATCATCCGCCGGACGCTGACCCGAACCGGCTTCGTCATCGACCACATCCACTACTACGCCGACGCGCTCAAGCCGTGGATCGCGCGGCGCGACCGCCTTCCCGCTTTCCTGATTCGGCGCGACCCGCGCGACATCAGCCGTATCTGGGTGCTGGAACCGGAGGGTCAGCATTATCTGGAAATCCTCTACCGTACCTTGTCGCACCCGGCTGTCACCCTCTGGGAGCAACGCCAAGCATTGGCGAAATTGCGGCAGCAAGGGCGTGAACAGGTGGATGAGTCGGCGCTGTTCCGCATGATCGGCCAAATGCGCGAGATCGTGACCACCGCTCAGAAGGCCACACGCAAGGCGCGGCGTGACGCGGATCGTCGGCAACACCTCAAGGCATCCGCTCGGCCGGACAAGCCCGTTCCGCCGGAAACGGACATTGCCGACCCGCAGGCCGACAACCTGCCGCCGGCCAAACCGTTCGACCAGATCGAGGAGTGGTAGCCGTGGACGAATATCCCATTATCGACCTGTCTCACCTGCTGCCGGTGGCGCAGGGTCTGGCCCGTCTGCCAGCGGACGAGCGTATCCAGCGCATCCGCGCCGACCGCTGGATCGGCTATCCGCGCGCCGTCGAGGCGCTGAATCGGCTGGAAACCCTGTATGCGTGGCCGAACAAGCAACGCATGCCCAATCTGCTGCTGGTCGGCCCGACCAACAACGGCAAGTCGATGATCATCGAGAAATTCCGGCGCACGCATCCGGCCTGCTCTGATGCCGACCAGGAGCACATCCCGGTGCTGGTCGTGCAGATGCCGTCCGAACCGTCAGTGATGCGCTTCTACGTCGCGCTGCTCGCCGCGATGGGTGCGCCATTGCGCCCGCGCCCACGGCTGCCGGAAATGGAGCAACTGGCGCTGGCACTGCTGCGCAAGGTCGGCGTGCGCATGCTGGTGATCGATGAACTTCACAATGTCCTGGCCGGCAATAGCGTCAACCGCCGGGAATTCCTCAACCTGCTGCGCTTCCTCGGCAATGAACTGCGCATTCCGCTGGTCGGGGTCGGCACGCGCGACGCCTATTTGGCGATCCGCTCGGATGACCAGTTGGAAAACCGGTTCGAGCCGATGATGCTGCCGGTGTGGGAGGCCAACGACGATTGCTGCTCGCTGCTGGCCAGCTTCGCCGCTTCGCTCCCGCTGCGGCGGCCGTCGCCAATTGCTACGCCGGACATGGCCCGCTACCTGCTAACGCGCAGTGAGGGCACCATCGGCGAACTGGCGCACCTGCTGATGGCAGCGGCCGTTGCCGCCATCGAGAGCGGCGAGGAAGCGATCAACCACCGCACGCTCAGCATGGCCGATTACAACGGCCCCAGTGAACGGCGACGCCAGTTCGAGCGGGAACTGATGTGAAGCCGGCACCACGCTGGCCGCTGCATCCGGCTCCCAGGGAAGGCGAAGCCCTGTCCTCGTGGCTCAATCGTGTCGCCGTCTGCTACCAGATGGATATGCTCGAACTGTTGGAACACGATCTCGGGCACAGCCAGATCGATGACCTCGACACCGCGCCGCCGCTTTCGCTGTTGACGCTGCTCTCCCTGCGGAGCGGCATTGAGCTGGATCGGCTGCGCAGCATGAGCTTCGCCGGCTGGGTGCCGTGGCTGCTGGATAGTCTCGACGACCGGCTTCCGGCCGCCCTGGAAACCTATGCGTTCCAGTTCTCGATATTGCTCCCGAAGCGCAACCGCAAGACCAGATCAATCACGAGCTGGCGCGCGTGGCTGCCCAGCCAATCGAGCCACCGAGGCTGCCAGCTCTGCCTGAATGATGCGGCGAACCATGCCGTACTGCTCGCGTGGAAACTGCCCCTGATGCTGAGTTGTCCGCTGCATGGCTGCTGGCTGGAATCCTACTGGGGCGTGCCAGGGCGTTTTCTCGGCTGGGAGAACGCTGACGCTGCCCCGCGCACGGCCAACGACCCGATTGCGGCGATGGACCGTCGCACCTGGCAGGCGCTGACCACGGGATATGTGGAGTTGCCGAGCCGACGCATCCATGCCGGCCTCTGGTTCCGGCTGCTGCGCACGCTCTTAGATGAGCTGAATACACCGCTTTCACAGTGCGGGGCGCATGCCGGATATATCCGGCATGTCTGGGAAGATTGTGGGCATCCACTGCGAGCGGGGCAAAGCCTATGGCGTCCCTACGAGGTTCTGGACCCGGTAGTGCAGTTGCAGATGTTGGAGGCGGCGGCCACCGCCATCGACCTGATCGAATCGAAGGTGCTGAGTCCGCGCGGGGAGCAGGCAGCACTGTTTCGGTCAGAACCGCAGACTGGGTTCACCAACGGCCTGCCCGTGATCGAGCGGAAGCAGGAGCCCATCAACCATTGGCAGCAAGCCGTCAAAGCAATCGACGAAGCCATCGTCGAGGCGCGGCACAACCCCGAGACGGCCCGCTCGCTGTTCGCGCTGGCAGCCTATGGGCGGCGCGACCCCGAGTCCTTGGAGCGCTTGCGCGTCACGTTTACCAAGGAAGGCATTCCGCCGGAATTTCTGTCACATTATGAGCCTGATGGACCCTTTGCGTTTCTTAGTCTGAATGACGGGTTAAGTGACAAATTTTGACGGCGAGAGCTTTTCGATTCACACTGTCACATAATCGAACGTATATGTGACAGGTGAAACATGCAAATCGGCTACATGCGAGTGTCGAAGGCGGATGGCTCCCAGGCCACCGACTTGCAGCGCGACGCGCTGATTGCCGCCGGCGTCAATCCGGCCCATCTCTATGAGGACCAGGCGTCCGGCAAACGCGAGGATCGCCCCGGCTTGGCGTCTTGCTTGAAAGCGCTTCGGCCGGGGGATACCCTCGTCGTGTGGAAACTGGACCGCTTGGGCCGCGACCTGCGCCATCTGATCAACACCGTGCATGACCTCACCGGACGCGGCATCGGCCTCAAGGTAGTGACCGGCCACGGCGCAGCTATTGACACCACGACCGCCGCCGGCAAGCTGGTCTTCGGCATCTTCGCAGCGCTGGCCGAGTTCGAACGCGAGCTGATCGCCGAGCGCACTATGGCCGGCCTGGCCTCGGCGCGAGCACGTGGCCGAAAAGGTGGACGCCCTTTCAAGATGACCGCCGCCAAACTGCGCCTAGCGATGGCGGCGATGGGGCAACCTGAAACCAAGGTCAGCGACCTGTGCCAGGAACTCGACATTACGCGGCAAACCTTGTACCGGCATATTTCACCGAAAGGTGAGTTGCGCCAAGATGGGTTAAAGCTACTCAATCGGACGTAATACCTTGAGCCTGTTCGGTTTCCACGGGAGCAATGTCTACAGCATCCGTTTCAAGGTATTGTCATGCTGAAAAAAGTGATGCCACAACGCCGCACCCGCATGGGCAACGACGAGGTACAGCATTCCAAGTCCAAGGGTCTCGTGAACTTCCTTGATGCTATGTGACAGCACCTTATCAGCGTAAATCAAGGTTGGAAGTGTGAATCCAAGGACGCTGATCGTCTTGCCTTCTGCCTGCACGAAAAGCACCCCAAGAATGGGCAGCGCAATCATGCCTGCGTACAGCAGAGAATGCATGATTTTCGCGAGTGCCATTTGCCAGTGGGCAGGGGTTGGATTTATCGGCGGCAACGGTGATAGCCACCGTACAATTAATCTGAGTGGAACCAGCCCGAATACCACAAGCCCAGCAAACATGTGTGCTTGCTTCACTGCATCGCGCTCAGAGGTGCCTTTTGCAAAAAGCCCCTTGGCGTAGATCAATGCCCAAGCAGCGATGATGACAAGAGCCACCAACCAATGCAGGCCACGAAAGGGGAAACTCGCTTTTGGGTTAGCGGATGCCATTGCTGCACTCATGCTCGACGCTCCTCTCTCAACGCACTATTCCCGCCGCCGAGTGAAGTGCGTTCATCCCCCTCAATCGGCGCACTCGGAGATTTGAGGCGGGTCTTATTGAGTTCTCCTGCCGCCTCAAGGACCGGGTACGCGGTCGCGCAAATATGCGAGTGAATACGCTTCAGGTCCCTCAGAATATCGAGATGAAGGGAACTGGTTTCAATGCTCTCGATGCGGCCTTCCTTCAATCTCGCTATATGCTTCTCCGAAGCCGAGAATTCAAGCTCCCTGATCCTCGATTTTTCATCAAGAAGCTGCCGCGCCGATTTCACATCTCCGGATAGGAAAATGGTCATGGCCAGCTTCAGGTTGTCGCGGACGATGCGATGAAATTCCTGCAACTCCGCCGCACCTTCAGCGGAGAAGCGTAGTTGTCGTTTGATTTTCTTGCTGGCAAGCTCCATCAAATTCTTGTCGATGATGTCGCCGATATGCTCCAGATTGATCGCTAGGCTGAGGACTTCCATCGCTCGCCGGCCTTCAGTCTCATCAAGACTGTCGTGGGTGATTTTGATGACATAAAGCTTGATGGCCTCGTGGAGACGGTCAACGGCATTGTCTTTCTGACAGACCTCAGCTACCAATTTCCTGTCATTCGTCAGAATTGCCGTCATCGTTTGCTCTAGCATCGAATCGATCAAATCCCCTACGCGCATGGTTTCCCTCGCCGCACACGCCAGGGCGACCGGTGGGGTTTCAATCACGCCTTCATCCAGATAAATTGGGATGGCGGGATCGGCCGTTGTCTTGATCTCCGGCAATAGCCGTTCAAGCATCTTGGCAAATGGTCCGAGCAGAAAGATGAACGCCAACGCCATGATGACGTTGAACACCGTGTGAAAATCCGCGGCGAGACGAACGGGGTTGGGTTCGATGCTTTCCAGCAAATTGACGACAGGCGTCAGTAGCGGGAGAAAGATGATGCATCCCACAAGGCGGTTAAGCAGATTTCCCAGCGGCATGCGCCGATGGGCTGGATTTTCGCTTCCCAGCCCTTCTACCAGCGGATTGAGTGCGCTACCAAGATTGGCACCCAACACCAGAGCGAGTGCCGCCGCTGGTGTGACGAAGTTTGAATAGGCGAGCGACATGGTCAAAAGAATGGTCGCTACGCTCGAATGAGCCGCCCAGGTGAGAACAGCCCCGATAAGCAGGGTCAGCAACGGCTCGCCGGTAATGGCGGAAAAAAGTTCGCGGACTACAGGGGCATGCTCGGCAGGTGCCAGGCTGTCCAGAAGAATGTGCAGGGAAAGCAGCATCAATCCTAGACCGATGGCGACCCGGCCCAGGTCTCTGACGATGGTTTGCGATCCTCGTTTGAAGGCGACAACGCCTGTCACGAGGAGCACAGGAGCAACGGCGGAAGAGTCGAACGAGAGCAGTTGCACGATGAGCGTCGTGCCAACATTCGCGCCCAGCATGACAGCAAGCGCAGGCGCAAGATCGACGAGCCCCGATGCGGAAAACGAACTCAGCATCAATGCCGTAGCCGTGCTGCTTTGCAGGACAGCGGTTACGCCTATCCCGGCCATAAGGGCATGAAAGCGGTTTTTCAGGACGCTCCCCAGGAAACGCCTGATCTTGGCTCCGAAAGCCCGCACGATGCCGCTATGCACCATATGCAGCCCCCAGAGCAACAGGGCTACACCACCTACAAGGTCCAACAAAATCTTGATTCCCATTGTTCTCTCCTTCTTGTTATGTCTACAGAAGGAGCATCGCTGGTGGGAATGCGGCTAAGGTATGCGCGAAAAGAAAACCCACCTTGCAGGCGAAAGATGGGTCAGGGGTGTGCTTGACGTTCTTGCGCCTAGTTGATGCTCCGTGCCAATCGGCAACTGCCTGAACCACTGTCCATTACTACGCCCCAAAAACGCGATGCATGATGTTAGCACTCGAAGCGTGTGAGCGGGAGTTTTGCCTGCCATCTCGGGCTGGCGGTTTGGTGCACTCGGCTTCTGACACTTTGTGCAGTTGTCTTCTGAAACCGACATATCCCCTCCCGTTAGAGTGTAACGGGTTTCAGGCTCGTTTTAACAACGAGCTTTTTTTTCTTCCGATATATGGTGATACTACGACGCTGGAATAATTGTTTGCGTTTTGAACTGAGCAAACTGACAAGCACTTCGAACATGCAATCAAAGGCTTGGTTTAAGGGGATACATCCTGAGCATTCATTTTTTCATGAGCATCAACTAGTTGAGTAAGAAGTTTCATGAAAATAACGCGTTCTTCCGGAGCCAGCGGTTCGAGCAAGAGTTCTTGAGAGCGGGCTATGCTTTCCTGCAGATCATTGATCAGCTTGAGCCCCTGTTTTGTAATGACCGAAAGTCTTGAGCGACGATCATCCGGGTTGACTCGGGTTTCAACCAAGCCCTTGTCGCTCAGGCGCTTAAGTACTTCGGCAGTTGTGGTGCGATCGAGGGCGAGCTCTCGACCAATTGCTTTCTGATCAAGCCAGGGATTCATCGAAAGTGCAGTCAGCATGCCAACCTGAAGCGGCGTGATGCTTTCTGACTTGCATAGATCGAAGAAGATCGCTTGGCCGATTTGAGTCAGGCGACGTATAAGAAAGCCTGGACGACCCCACATCACCTGGCGCAGAGGGTTAAATGGCGGGGGCGCTGAGGGGCTGGTCGGCTTGGTGGGTGCGCTTTTTTTTTGGACGGATTCGCGCTTCTTTGCCATCTCGGATCGCCGTGTTGTCATATATTAATTGTACCAGCTCCGTGGCCCCCACAAAAGGTCAAACGGCTCGTGAGCATACCGGCAGATCGACCTTCAGGTAGTCGCCAAGAAGACGGAAAAATTCTTCCTCGTTATCCCATGGAATCATGTGTCCGGCGTTCGCGACCGTGCACTGTGTCAGAGCAGGTGCGAGGGTTCCGATCTCGGCCAAATCTTCCGGCAGCATCACGTCCCCACGGCCTGCGGCCATTAAAATTCCTGGCGTGCGCAGTTTGGGAAAGTCCGAGTGAATATCGTCGTCGTGGAAGCCGCAATGTGCTTGTTTGATGGCGTCTTCATTGCAGGTATGGAGCCATTCGGCCCGCAGACGCAACTGTTCCTCCGTCCAGGTGGGCGCGAAGGAGCGAAGAGCCTCAGCTGTCGTACCCTGATTGGCCAGTCGAATCGAGTCTATATACCAGGAAAGAGGATAAGGATAGGGACGGCGACCTGGCCCGGACACCGGGGGATCGATCAGCAGCAACTTCTCTATGCGTTCCGGGTTGCGTGCCGCGGCGCGAATCGCTACTCGTGCGCCCATGGAGTGGCCTAACAGTGTCACGGATGTCCATCCCTGTACATCCAGCAGGTCGAGCACATCCGACACCATGGCATCTAGCGTTGCCACCATGCCAGGTTCGCTGTAGGACAGACCGCGGCCACGGAAGTCGAGAACATGAACGTCAAAGTGCCTCGCCAATCGCTCGGCAACGAAGCCCCAAGTAATTGCAGGGCTGGTTATGCCAGGTAACAAAAGCAAGCGAGGTCCGTTTCCTTCATAGCGCAGCAGATGTTGGCGCACCCCGTTGGCGCGCACGTGATAGCCATAAGGCAATGAATTCATGGTGAGTCTCCGGTGTGGCCATATTCAGGCCAAAAAAAATGACATGCTTTGGTGTTCAATTTGGCGATCGCCTAAACCAGTTACGCACGCGATTCCAGAGCACACTCCACATCATCCCGGCAATCGATATCGACGGCTTCGCCTCATCGGGCGAAGTTGCCTCCCCGCTGAGGCGTCGCGTCACTTGCTTGCCAAAATCCGTGACCATTCGGCTTACAAAATCCTTGACGAGACCGGATCGCGAGAATTGGGCCAGCGGACCTTGGAGGGCGTACACCATGTTTACATTAACGCGTGTGTTCTCCGCTGATACTGCTTGCAGTTCATAAGCAATATCCCCTTGTGCGCGCGATTTGCTGAGACTGTCTTGTCCGGCGCCACGCAATACTGCACGCTTGGCGATCTCGTCTCGCTCCAGGCGTGCCGCCCCTGCGAATGCTGCCGACATCGGACCAAATTTGATTGAAATGCTTCCTTTAACCTTTTCCCCTTCCTGGGATTCGATGGTGGCGCCAGGCAGGCAGGATGCTATCGCGGGTAGATCGCCCATGAACTGCCACACCTGCTCCAGCGGAAATGGCACATCGAAGTGAGCATCAATGCTGTTGCCTTTCGCTTTGGCCTTCGCTGTCAGGCCATGTTGGCTATCTGCGGTTTCAACGCCGGCAGCTGCCTCTACTTTGGACTGTCTGCCAGAAACCTGGGAGGTCGGCCGCTGCCCTTCCTTCCTCATCGTGGTTTCGGATGGCTGTGGAGGCTTCGCTGTAGTCGACCTGCGTGGAAGCGACGCCGCGGCGGGTCGCAGGCGTGGTGTCTGCCGCAATTGCTCGATGCGTGCGTCCGGTATATCGCGCTGCTGCTGGAGGACATCCAGGATTGCATCCACGATGCCTTGATATCCGGTACATCGACACAAGTTGCCGGACAGTTCAAGACGAACGCGTGCCTCATTTGCGTCCGGCAAGCGCAGTACGATATCTCGCGCGGTAGCGAGCATGCCTGGCGTGCAGAACCCGCATTGCAGCGCATGGTGGCGGGTGAATGCAGGGCGCAACAGCTGCATTACTGCGTCGTCGTCATAGCCCTCTATGGTCGTGACTTCCTGGCCCTCGCACGCCACCGCAAAGGTGATGCATGAGCGCACGGGCTGGCCGTTAAGAAGAACGGTGCACGCGCCGCAAACTCCGTGCTCGCAACCGAGGTGCGTGCCAGTCAGATGCAGTTCGTCACGCAGGAAGTCTCCCAGGTGCGTCCTCGGCTCAGCATCCTTGCATACCCTGCGGCCGTTTACTTGAATGGAAATCGAGTCCAAGTCTTTACTCCCCTTGTTTAAGGCCGGCCATAACGCCGGATTGCTCGAGGGCACGTTCTATACATGCTGTGAAAAGCTTCCAATCGATGGCGTCACGCGCAGGCAGCGCCGTGGCAACCGTCTCTCGCAGCCGCTCACGCTTTGCTGCACTGACGTCTTGCCTGGCAATTGCAACCGCGAGATCGTTCAGCAATATCGGGGGCCCATCAACGGCGCCCAAGACAATCCGAGCACATCCGCGCGACGCATCGAAATACACCGCTGCACTTGCTTCGGCGAACTCCCCTGGCTTGCGGCATACCTTGTGATACCCCCAACGCAGTGTTGGCGTCTTGCAAGGCACTGCAATCGAGACAATTAATTCATCCGATTCAAGCACCGTTGTGTAGGCACCGAGCATGAATTCCTCAGCCTGAACGAATCGCTCGCCTCGTGGGGAAACCAGCCGGAAGCGTGCGCCCAGTGCGGCAAGCGTGACCACCCAGTCGGCGGCGGGATCGGCGTGAGCCAAACTGCCGCCCACCGTACCGCGGGTCCGGATGGCGCGATAGGCGATGCCGCAGGCGACTTGCTGCATCGGGTGGCCCGCTAATGCCTCATGCAGTCCATCCTCTATCTCGGCATGTGTTATCGCGGCGCCAATTTCGACCATGTCGCCCGCACTGCTGACGGTGCGCAAGCCAGGAATGTTCGCAATATCGATTACCTGGGCCGGACGGGCAAGGCGCAAGTTGAGCATGGGCCCTAAAGACTGGCTTCCGCTCATTGCCTTGGCTGTCCCCATCCCCGCTGCCAGAGCTTGCAAGGCCTCGTCTACCTCAAGAGCCCGCGCGTAAATGAATTTGGAAGATTTCACTTTGTGCGCTCCTTTTCCAGCGTGGCAGCTTCAATCGCCTTCAACAGGCGACGCGGAGTCAGCGGAGTCATGAGCACTTCGGCGGCACCAGTGCCTCTCAGTGCGTCATTCACGGCATTGAAGATCACTGCCGGCGGCGCGATCGCGCCGCCTTCGCCGACGCCCTTGGCGCCGAACTCGGTGTGAGGGGATGGCGTCTCAAAATGTTCCATGCGAATGCGCGGAATTTCTGTAGCGCCAGGGAGAATGTAGTCGGCCAGCGTCGATGCAAGCGGTTGGGCTTGCTCGTCATAGGGACTCTCTTCGTACATCGCGGTGCCGATACCTTGTGCAATGCCACCTATCGTCTGACCCTCGACAATCATCGGGTTCACCATGGTGCCGCAGTCCTCGACGACCACGTAGTCGAGAATTTCAACTTCGCCGGTTTCCGTATCGACGGCGACGACTGCTGCATGGGTCGCATAAGAGAATGTGCCGGTATCGACCTTGGGTTTGTATGCACGCGATACTTCCAATCCACCGAGATGAACATTCGCGGGCAGTTCCTGCGGTGTGAGATACCAGGCGCGGCCGACATCGGATAAAGGAATCGACCGTTCACCGGCATGCGCATGCCCTTCCACCAGGGTAATGCCTTGAGGATCGACGCCCATTAAATGACCCGCGATCGCCTGGATGCGCGGCAATAATTCCTTGCATGCGGTCGACACGGCGCCGCCTGACATGACCGTTGCGCGAGATGCGTAGGTGCCCGACGAGAAGGGAGTAAGCGCAGTATCGCCGTGAATCACGCGAATGCGCGAAACCGGAATTCCCAGAACATCATTCGCAATTTGCGCAAAGCTGGTCTCCATGCCTTGACCATGGGAATGCACCCCGATGCGCACTTCGAGTCCCCCGTCCGCGGTCATCCTGACCACCGCCTGGTCAAATCCCGGCACTACGGGCAAGCCCCAGGTTGCAAATACCGATGTGCCGTGGGCAGACTGCTCCGTATAGGTGGCACAACCGAAGCCAATACGGCGTCCGTCCGGCTCACCTTGCGCCTGTCGCTGGCGCACTTCCGAAAGTCCGATCATCTCCACCGCGCGCCGCAGACTTGCCGGAAAGTCTCCGCTGTCAAAGTGTTTGTTTGCGACATTGACGTAGGGCATGGCTGTGGGGGGGACCAAATTCTCCATGCGCACTTCCCAAGGCTCGCGCCCGATTTCACGCGCCAATGCGTCCATCAGAAGTTCGATTGCGAAGCAGACGCCTGTGCGCGCAACACCCCGGTATGCCATGAATCCCGGCTTGTTCGTTGCGACGCAAAGTGTTTCGCAACGATACCCGGGAATGATGTAGGGGCCAGGCAGGTTCCCGATCGCCTGGCCCGGCTCCAGACCGACAAAGAAAGGGTAATAGGAATATGCGCCGCCATCGATCGTGATCGTTGCGTCCAACGCCAGCAGCTTTCCACTTCGGTCCGCGTAAGCTGTAAGTTGATAGTGATGTTGCCGAGTGTTGGCACCGACGATCAGGTGCTCACGTCGATCTTCGAGATAGCGAAATGGCCGACGATAGGTCTTGGCCAGCCATGCCACGCACAGGTCTTCGGGATACAGCTGGCCCTTGTAACCAAAGGCCCCGCCAACGTCGGGCGACACAACGCGCACCGCCTCCGCAGCCATCGATAGATGCTGTGCAATGCCGACGCGGAGCAAATGCGGGACCTGGGTCGCACTAACCACTACCAGCTGATCAGTTTGAAAGTCCCAGTACGCGAGAACCGACTTGCCTTCCAACGGAACGATGCATTGACGGGAAAGCTCGACAGTGCGACTGACTTTGACCTCGGCTTTGGCGGCATTCTCGTCGAAGTCGCGGTTGGCGCGCAGGGTAAGGAAGGTATTGTCTTTCCAATCTGGATGAAGCAGATCGCCTTCGGCGGCCAAGGAAGACCATACGTCATGGTACACAGGCAATTCGTCAAACGACACTTCCACTTCCTCGAGCAAATCTTCTGCAATCGCCCGAGTCGGCGCGATAGCCATGGCAATGGCTTCCCCAACGTGCCGCACCTTGCCGGATGCCAACGGCGGCAACGCCGAGTACTGGTACGTGGGTACCGCGGATGGCGATCCGATATCTGCCGCATCGGTCAACATCTCCCGCACGAATACTTGCCCTGCAAGTTCCTCGGGAATTTCGACTCCAGTAATCTTCGCATGTGCCAAAGGGCTGCGCAAAAAAGCAACTTCTTGCATGCCCGGAATCACGAAATCTCCGACGAAGTTCCCTTTGCCAACCAGATGACGCGCATCCTCCTTCCGAGGAACTCGGGCTCCGATGCCTTCTGGCTTCAGCAGCTTCTCCGGGGTATCAGCTTGGTTCATGTCTCTCCTTTATCTTTGCATTCATTACTGCGGGTGTATAGCTGGCGAAAAATGCGACATCCCGCTTTCAGTACAAAGCCATATATCTTGCTTGCTAGCGCCTGCGCATGAAGCCAAGCGTAGATCAATCCCAATCCATTGACCAATCTCGTTCGCCCTTCCGCGAACGACTACTGCTTACTTACGCCTTTTACAGCCAGTACGTCGGATTTCAAACCATGCGAGATGACGTGCTCGCATGGAAGCCTGTGACGTTGTGACAAAACACGTTTCCCAGAAGGCGCCGAAGTACAACGATAGCGAATTTGGCTGTAAGCCATCGCCCCGCTTCTACCCAGATTTCGATCTTGAAAATTAACGGCAAATTCAATAATTGTGCAGTGCACTGTCATAATTATAGACCATGCGGAACGATTTCGAAAGGTAAGGTGAAGAACAAGAAAATGCCGGTTTTTAGCGACTGCTTGCGCGGAATATACTATTTAAAATCAATAAGATATGGATATTAAGTATTGCAGCTATGTATATGCCGAGGCAACTTGTCGCCAACAAAATTTATTCTTGACAGCGAGAAGAAAGCGTTTATTATGCAAGTACACTGAATAAAAAATTGGGCATTCAAGGAGAAGACGCTGCCATGAATTGGGTCAAAGTCGCCTCAGCGAGGGATATGGAAAACGACGAAGCAAAAACCGTCAGTGTCGGTGGTAACGGCATCGCGCTGTTTCGTATCGATGATGAGTTCTTTGCTACAGACAGCATGTGTACGCATGGCGCTGCTTTGCTGTCCGAAGGTTTCGTGGAAGATGGGTGTATCGAGTGCCCGTTGCATCAAGGGCGCTTCGATATCCGCACTGGGCAGGCGATGTGCGCGCCCGTGACAGCGAACATACGCACCCACTTGGTGAAACGGGAAGGCGATGACATCTTCGTTCTGGTGGGTGATGACAAATGACCTCCGCAGGAATTGTCATCGTTGGAGCAGGGCAGTCGGCTGCCGTCGCCGCACATGCACTTCGTGAACATGGCTATCGAGGTCACATCACGATCGTGGGGCGCGAGCGGCACTTGCCCTACGAGCGGCCGCTACTATCCAAGGCTGTATTAACTGAAGCCAAAGAGCCGTCGTTCCAGGTGCTCGCTACAGATGTTTGGGAGCGCTGCGACATCAATTTATTGAGCGGGATTGATGCAGTTGCTTTGGATGTGGCGCAGCAACAAGTTCGCCTTGCGGATGGCCAGGCTCTCAAGTATGAAAAGTGCCTGCTTGCCACCGGCGGCGAACCCAGAGTACACCCCAGTTTGCCGCGAACAATGCAGCATGTTCACTACATGCGCACCATCGACGACGCTCGGCTTTTGCGTGCGGCTCTCAAACACAAGCCACGTGTGGGGATCTTGGGCGGTGGCTTCCTTGGCCTTGAGGTCGCTCATTCGTCGATCGCCGCAGGAGCCTCGGTAACCTTGATTGAGTACGCGTCACGGTTGCTGGACAGGTTTCTGCCGGCCGAAGCATCCGCATATGTGCATTCCACTTTGACAGATGCTGGCGCGCAGATCTTGCTCGGCGCTTCGATTTCCAATGTTCATACTGCCCCAGGCGATCACATCCGCCTGACAACGAATACCGGTCTGGAGCGGGAGGTGGACGAGGTCGTCGTGGCGATCGGCCTCACGCCGAACGATACCCTCGCTCGAGATGCAGGTCTCGAAATTGCGCCTGGCGGCGGAGTTTGGGTCGACGCATCGTGCCGCACCAGCAACGAGCATGTATTTGCTTGCGGCGATTGCACCAGCCAACGACGCTCGGGGCAACCTCAGCCAACCCGGTTGGAGTCCTGGCAGAACGCCAACGAGCAAGCGCGTACCGCCGCCGCAGCCATGCTGTCTGCGCCTCCGCCTGCTACCGCAGTGCCGTGGTTTTGGACCGATCAGGGACGCTTCAATATTCAGATTCTCGGCTTTCCGGCGCCTGATCTCGACTATGTCCGCCGAGGCGACCCTGCTACCGGAAAGGTTTTGTGGCTCGGCCATCGCCATTCAGTACCCGTGCACGGTGTGGCGATCAACGCAGGATCCGATCTGCGCGCAATACGGCCACTTTTTGAGCGCGGCCAGCCCGTTTCCCTTGAGGGCTTCCATTCAGACTCCATCAATCTTCGCGTATGGGCCAAACAGGTGCAGGCCCGCGCTGTAGTCACTGCTTAACAGACCTTTCAGAACCTAAGGAGCTTACATGTATCAATCGCAGGCGGCCATCGGGATTACAAATGCTCAGAAGAACCCTCCATTGGAGGAGTGCGTCTGGCCAGCGGACGCTCTCAATAACATTCCCGATTGGGTCTACACCAGCCAAGCTATATATGACTTGGAAATTGAGCGCATCTTTCGTGGCGATACGTGGAACTTTGTCGCGCTGGAAGCGGAGATCCCGAACCCTGGAGACTACAAGCGCGGTTATGTGGGCGCCACCGCGGTAGTGATTGCTCGTGCAGAAGACAATACCATCTCCGTATTCGAAAACCGCTGTGCCCATCGGGGCGCCGAGTTTTGCCGCTCGAATCAAGGAAACACGAAGGAATTCGTCTGCCCATATCATCAATGGTCGTACGATCTGAAAGGCAATCTCCAGGGCGTGCCGTTCAAGCGAGGCATCAATAAAGTCGGCGGCATGCCACCGGACTTCAAGAACGCCGACCATGGTACGCGCCAATTGCGGGTAACAACGCGCAATGGGGTGATATTCGCCACCTACTCCGACAATACACCCCCGCTTGAAGAGTACCTCACTAAAGAAATCATCGACGAATTCGATGTCGCATTCCCCGGGAAGAAGCTAAAGATACTTGGGTATTGCCGCAATGAGCTTCCGTGCAACTGGAAGATGTACCACGAGAATCTCAAGGATCCCTACCACGCTACGCTGCTGCATTCGTTCCTGGTCGTATTCGGCTTGCTGGTGCCTGGCATCAAGTCGATCGTGTTCGCAGACAAGGAACACGGCCGTCACGGCTTCATGGCTTCATCAAAGCCGGACCAGATTTACGCCACAGTCGCGGAGAATGACAAAGCCGAAATGCGGTCGTTCAGCGACACGCTCAGGTTGCGAGACGAGCGATTCCTTGACTATGTCCGGGAGTTCAATTCGCCTTGGTCGGCCAACATGATGACCGTCTGGCCCAATCTGATCGTTCAACGCCAAATGAATACTCTGGGTGTGCGGCAGCTCATCCCAAATGGTCCGAACAGCATGGTGATGCAGTGGACCATGTTCGGCTACGAGGACGACACGCCAGAAATGATCCGGCATCGTCTGCGCCAGGGCAATTTGATGGGCCCTTCCGGATTCCTGGGACTGGAAGACAACGAGGCGCTCAAATTCGTGCAGGAAGGCCTGCGCCAATCCAGTACGGATAACAACGTACTGAAGCTCGATGCCGGATACGTTGGCACGACGCGAAATCTCATCTCGGAAGCCTGCATTCGCTCGCTTTATGAATACTATCGGCGCGTCATGGACATCCGCGTGGCGGGGAGTGCAGCATGAAGAATCGACTTGCTTTCACTCCTGCGACGGTTTCTCCTGCGCGGTCAGCCCAGTTGCGCGCCGAGATTGAATCCTTTCATGTCGAGTATTGCGCTGTGTTGGATGCGAATGACATCGAGCGTTGGCCCGACTTCTTCCACTTCGACGCGGCGTATCGCATCACATCGCGCGAAAACGCGCATCTCGATATGCCGGTCGGACTCGTTTATTGCGAGGGCAAGGACATGATCATCGATCGAGCGCTCGCAGTCGCGCACTCACAAATGTTCGCGCCGCGACATATGCTGCACATCCTCGGTACCGTCCGCGTGTTGGAGGAAGCGGAAGAAACGATCACTGCGCAAACGCCGTTTCTCCTGATGCAGACCCTGGTCGAAGGACCTTCAACAATTCATCTATGCGGCGTGTATCACGACAGCTTCGTGCGGCAGGAAGGGCGACTGCTGATTGCCAAGAGAGAGGTGGTGTACGACACGCAAATCCTCGACACCGCCCTGGCTTATCCGGTCTGATTTTACTGAGGAACATTACTGTGATTCTCACCCCAAAAAACGCCCCAAAAAGCACTCCAAAAATCGCAATCGAAGAGCATTTCTCCGCGCCCGGCTTTCACGAGTATTCCGCCGACATGGCGCGGGCGCTTCCGCCGGAATTTCTTGCCAATCTGGCGGCGAAATTGACGGATTTCGATGATGAGCGCCTGGCTGAAATGGATGCCGGGAATATCGAATACGCCATTTTGTCGCAGACGACGCCAGGCGTACAAGCAGAAGCCGATCGCACCGTTGCAATACGACGTGCACGCGAAAACAATGAATTTCTTGTAAATCGGATAGCCAGACATCCATCGCGCCTTGGCGCCTTTGCGCACGTAGCGCTGCAGGATCCCGAGGCCGCCGCCAAAGAGCTCGAACGTACCGTCGTCGAATACGGCTTTAAAGGGGCGCTAATCAATGGCCATACCTTGGGGCGTTACTACGAAGGTAGCGATTTCGACGTGTTCTGGGAGCGCGCCGAGGCGCTCGGAGTGCCGGTCTACCTGCACCCTACGGCCTTTAGCCATATGCCGGCGCTGCTCGACGGTATGCCGGTGCTGCAAGGCGCTGCCTGGGGTTGGGGCGTCGAGACGGCCGGCCATGCGTTGCGCCTGCTATTTGGCGGTGTCTTCGACCGGTTTCCCCGGCTCACCTTGCTATTGGGGCACATGGGGGAATTTCTTCCGTACCAGCGATGGCGCATCGATAGCCGCTTTGCCGCGTGTCCGATGGGTATCAAGCTGGCGCGCAAGCCCAGCGAATACATCGGCAGCAATATTCTGATCACCACCGCAGGGGTCTGCTCCGCACCTTCTCTTTTGGGTGCTATCGGTGAAATAGGGCCGCAAGCGGTGCTCTTTTCGGTCGACTACCCCTACGAATCCACCGCGGACGCTTGCAGCTTTATTGAACAAGCTCCGCTTGACGAGAAAACCCGCGCACAAGTTTGTCATGGCAATGCACGTCGCATCTTCAAAATAGGCAGTACGGACCAACTAGCGCTTTTGCAGTGCTAACCCCCATTTGAAAGGACGAAAAATGGCAGTCAGCGATTTTCAGATGATCAAGGCATGGAGCGAGGTTCTCAAGCTGAGCAACGTGCAATCCGGCCAAAACATTGCGATCCTCTGCGGCCCTCACACGCATCCCCAAACGCTACAGACCGCAACGATTGCAGCACAGGAGTCTGGTGCAATCGTTACGAAGCTCGAACTGCAGCCGATCAATGCAGAGAAGGCCACCACCCGGGACCTGATGAACTACCTTGGCGAGACGCCTCTCACCAATAATCCTGTCGCGCTTGCAGCTCTCAAGAACAGTGACCTTGTTCTGGATTTGATGTTGTTGCTGTTCTCGCCCGAGCAGCTGGAAATCCTCGAATCCGGAACGAAAATTCTGCTCGCAGTCGAGCCGCCGGAGGTATTGGTTCGAACGGTGCCGACCGAGGCAGACCGTCAGCGTGTACAGGCAGCTGCGAAGTTGCTGCAGGCCGCCAAGCAGATGCATGTTTCCTCGCCCGCTGGAACGGACATCACTTTCAAGCTCGGCGAGTTTCCAACCATCAGCGAATATGGCTTTTGCGAGAAGCCCGGAAAGTGGGATCACTGGCCGAGCGGCTTCCTGTTCACATTCGCAAACGAGGGCGGCAGCGACGGCACGATTGTTATCGATCGCGGAGACATTCTGCTTCCACAGAAAAATTATGCCTCCGAAAAAATCACGCTTGATGTGCGCGCCGGATTCGTTCGAGATATCAAGGGTGGCGTTGATGCCGAATTGATGCGCGAATTCATGGAAGCCTACAACGACCCCGAAGCGTATGCCATCGCGCATATCGGCTGGGGCATGCAACCGCGTTGTTACTGGCACACGTTGTCATTGTTCGACCGGGAGCAGACAACCGGCCAGGATGCACGCGCATTTGAAGGTAATTTCCTGTTTTCGCTAGGGCCCAATAATGAGGTGGGCGGCCTGCGGATAACACCCTGCCATCTAGACATTCCACTACGCAACTGCACCGTGAAACTGGATGACACCGTCGTAGTGCGTAATGGGAAAGTGATTGACGAGGCATTCCAATGAGCGCTGACGATAACGTTTACAAACGACAGGGCTTCGGTACCAACATGCTTCCCAAGGCGCCGTATGGCCTGCTCGTCATCGACTTCGTCAACGGGTTCGCCGATCCAGGCAGTTTTGGCGGCGGGAACATTGCCGAAGCAATCCACTGTACGCGCGGGTTGCTGAATGAGGCAAGGGCCCGGAAGTGGCCTGTCGTCCACACAAGGGTCGTGTATCAGGATGATGGAGCGGACGCCAACATCTTTGCCTTGAAGGTGCCGGCCATCGTCTCCCTGCGGGAAGATGCACCGGCAAGTCAGATAGTGCCGGAGCTCCAGCCCATCGACGGCGAGCTGGTGATACGAAAGACATATCCGTCGGCCTTTTTCGGAACGACACTTGCCAGCTGGTTAACGCAGCGCGGCGTTCAGACGCTGCTCATTGCAGGATGCACTACGAGCGGTTGCGTGCGCGCCAGTGTGGTCGACGCGCTGTGCAACGGATTCCGGCCGTTCGTGATCACCGACTGCGTTGGCGATCGCTCGTTGCCGGCGCATGAAGCCAACCTGTTCGACATGAATCAAAAGTATGCGACCTTGATGTCCCGCGACGAAGCGCTCGAAGCGACTGCGACGACGGAGTGTAAAACCCTGGTCTGACCCTACCGAGCCAATGTCGCTGCATATAAGCAATCTCAAAAAAAGCGATTTCAGCAAAAACCAGTTCAAAGGAGACAAAGATGATTTCAAGATTTTTTGCCGTGTTGGCCGTCGCGCTCACGACGGTTGTATGTACCGCACGAGCCGACGTTGTCAAGGTCGGCGTCATTGCGCCAATGTCAGGTACGTTTGCACTAACGGGGCAGACCTGGGAGGGAGCGATAAAGGCGTACCAGAAGCTGCATGGAACGACAGTGGGGGGCCACACAATCGAGGTGATTTACCGCGATATGCCGGAAATCAATCCCGCGCAGGCGAGAGCACTGGCGCAGGAACTGGTGATCAAAGAGGGCGTGCAGTATTTGGCGGGCGTATATTTCACGCCGGATGCGCTCGCGGTCGGGGCGCTGGCGCAAGAGGCCAAGGTGCCGGTCGTTATCTTCAATGCATCAACGTCATCGATTCTCGACAAGTCGGAGTATCTTTTGCGCACGTCGTACACCTTGCCTCAGGTGGGCGTACCTGTCGCCAAGTATGCCCTCGAAAAGAATGTCAAACGTGTGGTGACATTGGTCAGCGACTTCGGCCCTGGGCTTGATGCCGAGACGGCTTTCACCGCGGCGTTTGTCGCCGGAGGCGGCAAGCTCGTCGAGAACATCCGTGCTCCGCTGAAGACCACGGACTTTGGCCCGCTGATGCAGAAAGTGAAGTCTTTAAAGCCCGATGCGATTTATGTATTTGCGCCCGGCGGGCCCCTGACGTATGCACTGATCAAGGCATACAACGAAGCGGGCCTGAAAGCGGCCGGCATTCGTTTTCTTGGCACAGCCGAAACAGATGAGGATCAACTGCAAGCGATCGGCCCCGAGGTTCTGGGATTTGAAACCGGTATGTACTACTCAGCGTCGCATAACTCGCCGTTGAACAACGTCGTAATAAAAACGCTGCGCGAAGTCGCTCCCAAAGCCGTCCCGACCGTGCAGCTTGTGAACGCGTTCGATGGCATGCATGTGATTTACCACATGGTCGAGGCAACGAATGGCCAGCGCAATGGACCCAAGGCGATCGCCAGCGCAAAAGGTTTTTCGTGGGAGAGTCCGCGTGGACCCTTGAAGATCGACGCGAACTCCCGTGAGCTGGTGCAAAACGTTTACATACGCATGGTCGAAAAAGATCCGGCTGGCCATTACGTCAATCGCGAGATTCGAACCTTCGAGATGCAGCCCGACTACGGGCGCACGCAGAGCGCCAATAAATAACTTAGAGGTGTGCCGTGTCCCTAACACTATTAAGTAGCATCCTGGTTGATGGGATCGCCTACGCAATGATTCTATTCATGATCACGGTAGGCTTGTCGATGACCATGGGTCTGATGCGCTTCGTGAATCTGGCCCATGGTGCCTTTGCGATGCTCGGAGGATTTCTCGCGGCGAAGATTCCATCCATGATCGGCGTTCCAATCTGGGTTGGCTTCGTGTTGGCAATTGGCCTGGTCGGACTGATTTCGCTTCCGGTTGAGCGCATTCTGATCAAGCGCTTTTACCGGCGCGACGAGTTGGACCAGATGCTGGTGACGATTGGGCTGATGTTCGTCGCGACTGCCGCTGCGAACCTTCTGTTCGGGTCTTCCTTTTCTTCGGTGCCGCTACCGGAGGCATTCAGTGGCACGGTTGATTTGGGTTTTCGATCGATCGCCCGACACCGGTTAATCGTTATCGCGACTGGCCTGGCTGTTGTCGCTGCCCTCTGGCTTGCCGTGGACAAATCGTCCTTTGGTATTCGTGTCCGCGCCTCGGTTGACAACGCACCTATTGCACGTGCCATTGGAATCAACACAACAACCATCTATGCGGGCACATTTGCGCTTGGCGCAATGCTGGCGGCGCTCGGTGGTATCGCCGGTGCGGAATTACTGCCCATGGAACCAACCTATGCTTCGAAATACCTCGTCACCTTCCTTGCTGTCGTCGCAGTCAGCGGCCACGGCAACCTGTTCGGGTCGTTCTTTGCCGCACTCCTGTTGGGCATCGTTGAAACGTCCATGAAGTACATGGTGCCGCAACTCGCATCGGCTGCTTTCTTTCTGACGATGTTCATCGTTTTGCTCATGCGGCCGCATGGTCTGTTTGGGAGGCACATATGAGCGTGGCAAGAGACTCAATATTTGTCGTTGCGCCATCTAGTCCGCGTCAATGGGCGCAGTACCGTGGCGAGATGTTCCTGGTCGTAGCGGGCCTTCTCGCTTTCGTGTTGTTCCCTCAGAACCTTGGGCTGCTGACCAACATGGCGGCAATGTCCATCTTCGCGATATCGCTGAGCCTCGTGCTCGGACAAGCCGGTATCGCGACGATGGGACAGGCCGCGCTATATGGAACCGGCGCGTATGTAGCTGCCTGGACTGCGCTGTATTTTTCAACGAATCCTCTTGTCGGTTTGTTGCTTGGCGGGTTGGGTGGCGGGCTGGTTGCGTTGCTAAGCGGTGCCGTGATGTTACGGTCAACGAAACTGACGCTTGTCATGCTGACTATCGCTGCCGCCCAATTCCTGCTTGAACTGGCGAACTGGGCGAGAGAAATCACCGGCGGCGACGACGGACTGTCCGGATTCAATGTCGGTCCGCTGTTCGGCATCTGGGAGTTTAACTTCCTTGGGCAAACCGGGTATCTCTATGCGTTGGGGGTGCTGGTGCTGGTGTATTTCCTCGCGCGTATGCTGCTTGCGTCGCCTTTTGGCCTCACTGTG
>DASVLM010000639.1:0-8424 GCA_036384875.1 Noviherbaspirillum sp. | reverse complement strand
CCTCGATCGCATGCACCATGGCGTCGATACCGGTCGCGGCCGTCACCTTGGGTGGCAAGCCGACGGTCAGTTCGGCATCGAGTACTGCGAGGTCGGCATAGAGTTGCGGCGAGACCACGCCCATCTTGGTGGTGGCGCCGGTCGTGACGATGGAGATAGGCGTCACTTCCGAACCAGTTCCGGCGGTAGTGGGTACTTGCACTAGTGGCAATCGGCTTCCCTTCACGTTTCCAATGCCGTACATGGTTTTCAGTTCCTGATCGCTGCCGGCCAGCACGGCAATCAGTTTGGCGACGTCCATCGAGCTGCCGCCGCCAAGGCCGATGACCAAGTCAACCTCAGCCTTGCGGGCATCGTCGACTGCCTTCAGCACGACCGCTTCCGGCGGATCGGCTACCACATCGGAAAAGATGCTCACTTGCAGGCCGGCTTCGCGCAAGCTGGCGATCGGTGCATCGACCAGCCCGGTCTTGAGAAAGCCACCGTCGGTAACGATCAATGCGCGGCGTACCTTTGAAAAGTGTTGAGCGACAAGGCTGCCGATTTTCCTGGCGGCACCTATTTCACTGACGATATGGGGCACGGTGCTGAAGTTGAACGCACCGAAGGATGCGGATGTAGTCATGTTGTCTCCTGAGTGGTTTTTTATTGTAGCAAGGGAGGGCTGGTGCCGTCGTACGCTATTCCACGCAAAGGCAGGAGGAACCTGCCAGGGGTAAAATGCCGTCTTCCCGCCTTTCAACAATTCCATCCCAATGACTTGTCTTCCCGTACCCCAGGTATTCCGCCCATTCGACAACAATCGCGGTAAGCGGGGGAGGTGAGCAATGGAATATCTCATTCTGTGCGTCGCCGCTTTCGGCGCGGGACTCATTGATGCCGTGGTTGGCGGCGGTGGCCTGATCCAGGTGCCAGCCTTGTTCGCTGCGATGCCCACGACAGCGCCCGCCATGCTGCTCGGGACCAACAAGCTTGCAGGTGTCTGGGGGACTGGAGCAGCGGCGGTCAACTTTGCTCGCCGGGTCAAAGTGCAATGGAGCACCGCGGTGCCGGCCGCCATGGCGGCTTTTGCCCTGGCTTTCGTCGGTGCTTATACGGTAACCAGAATCCCGCCTGATTTTCTGCGCAAGCTGCTGCCTTTCATCCTCGTTGCCGTCGCGCTTTATACCCTCAAGAAGAAAGATTTCGGTAGCGTCCATGCTCCTGCACATGCAGGCTGGAAAGAGAAGACGATCGCCGCAAGTGTCGGCGGAAGCATCGGTTTCTACGACGGTTTCTTCGGGCCAGGCACAGGCAGTTTCCTGGTTTTTCTCTTCGTCCGCTTCTTTGGCTTCGATTTCCTGGCTGCGTCCGCGGTCGCCAAAGTAGTGAATGTCGCTTGCAACCTCGCGGCCCTGTTGTGGTTTTGGTATAGCGGGCATCTGTTGTGGCAGATAGGATTGATGATGGCGATATGCAATGTTGCCGGGTCACTGGTGGGCAGTCGCTTAGCCATACGAAAAGGAAGTGGTTTCGTCCGGAAAATCTTCCTGTTGGTGGTTTCCGCTTTGATTCTGAAGACGGGCTACGATGCCTTCCTCAAATAATGGCGTTAATGTTTCACGTGAAACAAAACCGGACTTGTTCTTGCAGGAGTGCTTGTGTCACTTACGACCATCTATCAAAGAACTCCTGCGGGGCGCGATGAAATCCATCATAAACAAGCCGGCCTGACTCAAAGCGAGCGTCAAGTCCTCATCATGATCGATGGGGTGATGCCGTACCAAGGTGTGCGCAGCAAGCTTTCTGCTCTGTCGGACGAGAGGTTCGAGCGAGCGGTGCGTGCCTTGTTGAAAAAAGAGCTGATCGGTGAAGTCTTTCTTCCCATCGCCGGACAAGAAGCCGAGCAGATCGAAACTTATATTGTCGATCGCTTCCTGCAACAAGAGCCCACCGACCCGGTCACGATTATTTCTTACGATCCAGAAGAGGACTTCGGCGATTTACCGAGCGATTCGCTGGACGCTTCGCTCATGCACATCCCGGAACTCGATGTCATCGTGGCGCCCGAACCGGCGGTGGACGAGACACATGCTCGCATGGTTGATTCATTGCAGGAAGAACTGCGGATGCGCCAAGCCGAGCGTCGCGAGCAAAGCAGCCAGACTATTATCGTCCCAATGCCGGAGCGAGCGGGCGTATCTCAGGGTGCTAAATCTCTCCCGCAGCCACCTGGCTTGGGAGCGCACTGGGGATATTGGATGATCGGGCTGGGCGTATTCCTTATCCTTGCGTTCATCGTCATTCAGTTTTTCGCGCGTTGACGCTGTTCCACGTGAAACAATTTCCGCCTGAGCACGGCAAGCAACACGGCGCAAGCCAAAAAGACTTTATAATCTCGCCTCCGGTCCCTGTTTGACCGTCCTTCCTCTACCGTCTCCTCGAGGCGAAATATGCTTTATCCAGTTGAATTCGACGTCATCGTCGTCGGCGGCGGTCACGCCGGTACCGAGGCGGCACTTGCTTCTGCTCGCATGGGGCAGAAGACCTTGCTACTCACCCATAACATCGAAACCTTGGGGCAGATGTCCTGCAATCCGTCCATCGGCGGTATTGGCAAGGGCCACCTGGTCAAAGAAGTCGACGCCATGGGCGGGGCGATGGCGATTGCCACGGATGAAGCAGGTATCCAGTTCCGCATCCTGAATTCCTCGAAAGGGCCGGCCGTGCGTGCCACGCGGGCACAAGCAGATCGCATTCTGTACAAGAAGGCGATTCGTGGCCGCTTGGAAAACCAGCCTAATCTGTCGCTGTTCCAGCAGGCGGTCGACGATCTGATGGTCGAGGGCGATCGTGTAGTAGGCGCCGTCACGCAGGTAGGTATCCGTTTTCGCGGTCGTGCCGTCGTATTGACTGCAGGGACTTTTCTTGACGGGAAGATCCACGTCGGCCTTAACAACTATTCTGCCGGTCGTGCCGGCGATCCTCCGGCGATTTCGCTCTCGGCACGCTTGAAGGAATTGAAGCTGCCGCAAGGAAGGCTCAAGACCGGTACGCCGCCGCGCATCGATGGGCGCAGCATCGATTTTTCCGTCATGGAAGAGCAGCCGGGCGACCTCGATCCAGTTCCAGTATTTTCTGTTCTTGGTTCGACGGATATGCATCCGCAGCAGCTGCCATGCTGGATCACGCACACCAACCAGCAAACTCACGACATCATCCGTGGCGGACTTGATCGCAGTCCGATGTACACCGGCGTCATCGAGGGTGTCGGTCCGCGCTATTGTCCGTCGATCGAGGACAAGATTCATCGCTTTGCCGACAAGGGGGCGCACCAGATTTTCCTGGAGCCGGAGGGCTTGACCACCAATGAGTTCTACCCCAACGGCATTTCCACCAGCCTGCCGTTCGACGTGCAACTTGAACTCGTGCATTCAATTCGCGGATTGGAAAAAGCCCATATCCTGCGGCCGGGTTATGCCATCGAATACGATTACTTCGATCCGCGCGGCCTGAAGTCCTCGCTGGAAACCCGGGCGATCCGAGGCCTGTTTTTCGCCGGGCAGATCAACGGCACTACCGGCTATGAAGAAGCTGCGGCACAAGGCATGCTTGCCGGAATCAATGCCGCACTGTTCACACAAGATCGTGAAGCCTGGACGCCGCGTCGCGACGAAGCCTATCTCGGCGTGTTGGTTGACGACTTGATCACCAAGGGCGTGCAGGAACCTTACCGCATGTTCACCAGCAGGGCAGAGTACCGCTTGAGCTTGCGCGAGGACAACGCGGACCTGCGCCTGACTGAAATCGGCCGCAATCTCGGTTGTGTTGGCGATTACCAATGGGAAGTCTTCGAGCGCAAGCGCGAGGCGGTTGCCCGTGAACTTGAGCGGCTCAAATCGACCTGGGTCAATCCGCGCATCTTGGCTGCTGTGGAAGCAGAACGCGTTTTGGGCAAAGCCATTGAACGCGAGTATGCGCTCACTGATTTGCTGCGCCGTCCGAACGTCAGCTATGACAGCCTCATGACGCTCAAGGGTAACGAAGGTCAAGACCTTGCTGGACCCGGTGTCGTGGATGACGCTATCAAAGAGCAGGTCGAGATCCAGGTAAAGTACGCGGGCTACATTGACCGCCAGGCAAAGGAAGTCGAACGTCACGATTACTACGAAAACCTCAAGCTGCCAGCCAGTATCGATTACATGGAAGTGCGCGGCCTGTCGATTGAAGTAAGGCAGAAGCTGAACAAGCACCGCCCGGAAACGCTAGGCCAGGCATCGCGCATTTCCGGCGTGACGCCGGCCGCGATTTCCTTGCTGCTGGTCCATCTGAAAAAGGGCGGCTTCAAGGAGTTCTCCGCCATTGACCCGGCGGCTGCATAAGATGGCCACTCTCGACCGCGAGACGCTTGCGCGCGCACTGGCAGACGGCGCGCGTGCGCTACAGCTCGACCTGGACGAGCGCACGCTGGCGCAACTGATGGATTACCTGGCGCTGCTCGCGAAGTGGAACAGCGTCTATAACCTCACAGCGGTGCGCGACCCGGCGCAGATGGTCACGCAGCACTTGCTCGATTCGCTTGCCGTCGTGCCCGCCTTCGCACATGCGCATAACGTGCTCGACGTCGGTGCCGGTGGTGGACTGCCCGGCATCGTCTTGGCGATTGCACGTCCCGATCTCAAGGTGTCACTGATCGACACCGTGCACAAGAAGACCGCCTTCCTTACGCAGGTCAAGGCGGAACTCGGTCTTGCCAATGTGACGATATATACCGCACGCGTTGAACAGTTGCAGGTGCAACAGAAATTCGACGTCATCACGTCGCGCGCTTTCGCCGAGCTCAACGATTTCGTGACTTGGGCAGGGCATTTGCTGGCAGAGGGGGGGCGCTTCATCGCAATGAAAGGCGTGATGCCGCGTGAAGAAATCGCGCGACTACCTTCTGGCTGGAAGGTAGTCGGCGTCCAGCCGTTGCATGTGCCTGGCCTCGGCGCCGAGCGACATCTTGTATTCATTGAAGCGGAGAACAAGCATGGTTGAACTGTTTCACGCGATCGGTATCACCGACGTCTGGCAACTGGTTGCAGCAACCATGGTGTTCCTGATGTTGCCCGGCCCCGGCACCTTCTGTGTGTTGACCTGCACCGGGCAGCGCAGTTTGCGCGGCGGATTTTCCGCGCTCGCAGGACTGATGCTCGGCGATGCCGTGCTAATGTTCCTTGCTGCGATCGGTGTCGCAGCACTGTTGCAGGCAAATCCGCTGTTGTTCAAGGGCATGCAATATCTTGGCGCTGCATATCTTGCCTACTTGGGTTTCCGCCTGTTGCTGGCGAAAGGCGGGGCCGGCGGCGCAGTCGTCCCATTTTCGAATGCGGCAGATTTCCGTCGTGGCCTTCTCGTAACCTTGATCAACCCGAAGGCCATTGTGTTCTACATGGCGTTCTTCCCGCTCTTCATTGATCCGGTCATGCATCAGGGAAGCGTGACCTTTCTCGCGATGGGCGGCGTGATTTCCAGCTGCACGCTTTTTTATGGCAGCCTGCTCGTGCTGGTCGGCAATGCTGCCGCCCGGCGCCTTGCACGCAACCGACGCATCGCGACCTTCGCATCGAAAGCAGCCGGCGTGTTCCTGATCGGATTTGGCATCAAACTCACCACCAACTAAAACATGGCAAAAATCTTCTGCGTCGCCAATCAGAAAGGCGGCGTCGGCAAAACGACCACCGCCGTCAATCTCGCCGCCGGACTTGCGCAATTGGAACAGCGGGTGCTGCTGATCGACCTCGATCCGCAGGGTAATGCAACGATGGGCTCGGGCATCAACAAGGCCACGCTGGAGAGCTCCGTCTATCAGGTGCTGCTCGGCATGGCCGATGTGAAAACCGCGCGCGTCAGGTCCGAGTCGGGCGGCTTCGATGTGTTGCCCGCGAACCGCGAACTCGCCGGTGCTGAAGTTGAAATGGTGGAGCTTGAGAATCGCGAGAAGCGCCTGAAGGATGCACTCGCTGCAGTCGATGCCGAATACGACTTCATGCTCATCGATTGCCCGCCCGCATTGTCGATGCTCACACTGAACGGCTTGTGCGCCGCGCACGGCGTCATCATTCCAATGCAGTGCGAATACTATGCACTCGAAGGCTTGTCGGACCTCGTCAACACCATCAAGAAGGTGCACGCGAAACTCAACACGGACCTCAAGATCATCGGCCTGTTGCGCGTGATGTTCGATCCGCGCATGACGCTGTCGCAGCAAGTGTCCGCGCAACTGGTGCAACACTTCGGCGACAAGGTATTCAAGACCATCATCCCGCGCAACGTACGTCTGGCCGAAGCGCCATCCTACGGCATGCCGGGCGTTTCCTTCGATCCCTCATCGAAAGGCGCGCAAGCCTATATCGCATTCGGCGCCGAAATGGTCGAGCGCATCGGCACTCTTTAAGGGCGAATCATGGTCACGAAAAAATCCAAAGGACTCGGACGCGGGTTGGATGCGCTGCTTGGCGGATCTCCCGACATCACTGAAGCTGTTCCCAATGTGCCGGGCGCGCCATCGACGCTGAACGTCACGCAGATGCAGGCCGGCAAATACCAGCCGCGCACGCGCATGGATGAAGGCGCACTCAATGAACTGGCCGCATCGATCAAGGCACAAGGCTTGATGCAACCCATCCTCGTGCGCCCGCTCAACAGCGGCAGCGATCGTTACGAAATCATTGCCGGCGAACGCCGTTTCCGTGCTGCGCAGATTGCAGGTCTCTCCGAAGTGCCGGTGCTGGTAAAGGACGTCGACGACCAGGCCGCTGCCGCAATGGCGCTGATCGAAAACATCCAGCGCGAAGATCTCAATCCGCTGGAAGAAGCGCAAGGCATCCATCGCCTGATTACCGATTTCAACTTCACCCATGAACAGGCCGCTGGCGCCGTTGGCCGTTCACGCAGCGCAGTATCCAACCTGTTGCGCCTGATGAATCTGGCCAAGCCGGTGCAGACCATGCTGATGGCCGGCGACATCGACATGGGCCATGCGCGCGCCTTGCTTGCGGTTGATTCCGCCAGCCAGATCACGCTCGCCAACCAGATCGTTGCCAAGCGCATGTCGGTGCGCGAAGCGGAAAAACTCGTGGTGAAGACAACCGCAGAGCAGGGCGCATCCAAGCTGCGCACCGGCAAGGAAAAGTCGCGCGATATAGCGCGGCTGGAAGAAGAGCTGTCCGATACGCTCGCCACCCGGGTGTCGATCAAGCTTGGTGCGAAGAACAAAGGGCAGCTTCTCATCGACTTCGCCAGCCTTGATGCGCTGGATGATTTGATCGCCAAGCTGCGTGCATAGGCTTTCCCATTACCTGTCCGGTAATTGGCTGACCGTCGCGGTTGCATTAACCTGATCCCGACTGACAAAGACTGCTCCGTAACGCAATATGCATACTGTCCTGATTCTGCCTGGCCTATACAACTCCGGCGTCGGCCATTGGCAAACCGTGTGGGAAGACACCTTGCCGAACGCTCGCCGCGTGCAGCAACGCGACTGGAATGCGCCGGACCGGCACGAATGGGTAGCAACGCTCGATGCCGCCATTCGGGAGGCCGATGGTCCGCTGATCCTGGCGGCGCACAGCATGGGATGCGCGCTTACTGCCTGGTGGTCTTTGATGCACGAAAATGATGCACACGTCAGAAAGGTTAAGGGCGCCTTGCTGGTCGCGCCGCCGAATGTGGAGCGCGAGGATTTTCCTGTTCAGGTCGTCGGCTTTGCGCCGATGCCGCGAAAGCGTCTGCCGTTCCGTGCGATGGTCGTCGCCTCATCGGACGATCCGTGGTGCCCATTGGAAAGAGCGCGAGACTGGGCGAACGACTGGGGCTCACAATTTCATGACATCGGGCCGCGCGGCCATATCAATGGCGACAGCGGGCTCGGCAGGTGGGAACAAGGCCAGAGATGGCTGGAGGAACTGCAGGGCTGACATCGTAGTTTTACGGTAGCCGAAAAGCGTAAATGCGGCACGGCAAGGGTTTGACGGTCGTTGTGGAAACCACTTATAATCCCGTGGTTTGTCGAAACGCACCATCAGGATGCACCGCGGCCCGTAGCGAGCGCCACACCAAGTGGCACGCCCCCGGGATTGCACGAAATGGGACTCTTATGCTTCGCGTCGTCCTTCTGCAATTGGCTGCCACGGTAATCGCTGGCGTAGTCGCTGGCCTGATCGGTGGAGTGCATGCGCTGGTATCCGCGCTGCTCGGCGGACTGTGCTGTGTAGTGCCGAACGGCTTGTTCGCCATGCGTTTGTTCATCAACGCGCGCAAGCCTGGCGCTGTCAATCCGATGACGTTTATCATCGGCGAATTTATCAAGATTGCGTTGACGATCGCGCTATTGGGCGCGGTGGTCTGGCTGTACCGCGATTTGAACTGGCTGGCGCTGATCGCCGCCTTCATCGTGGCGCT
>DASVLM010000638.1:0-2644 GCA_036384875.1 Noviherbaspirillum sp. | reverse complement strand
CGCGCATCAAGGGCAGCCATGCGGCGATGAAGACTGGCATGCTGGCAGCAGAAGCTGCCTTCGCGGCGCTGGCCGACAATCGTGCTGGCGACGAACTGACCGCCTTTCCGCAAGCATTCGAACAATCGTGGCTGCATGAAGAATTGCACAAGGCGCGCAACTTCAAGCCGTGGATGGGCAAGGGTTTGTATCTCGGCACGCTGATGGTCGGCATCGACCAGGTGCTGTTGCGCGGCAAGGCGCCGTGGACCCTGCGTCACCAGCATGCGGACCATGAATGCCTGCGGCCCGCCTCGGCATTCCAGCCCATTACTTATCCGAAACCGGATGGCAAGCTGACCTTTGACCGCCTGTCCTCGGTATTCATCTCCAATACCAACCATGGCGAAGACCAGCCGGTGCACCTGACGCTGAAAGACCCGGCGGTGCCGGTGAAGCTCAACCTCGCCACCTATGCGGGACCGGAAGCCCGCTTCTGCCCCGCCGGCGTGTATGAATTCGTGAAGGAAGACAGCGGCGCCGAGCGCCTGCAGATCAACGCGCAGAATTGTGTGCATTGCAAGACTTGCGACATCAAGGACCCGTCACAAAACATTACCTGGATCACGCCCGAAGGCGGCGGCGGACCGAATTATCCGAATATGTGACCGAACGCACAACACATCAACCATGCAAATTCAAACAACAGGAATCATCGGCGCCGGACAAATGGGAGCCGGCATCGCGCAAGTCTGCGCCGCGGCCGGACTCAAGGTCATCATGCGCGACGTCAGCGAAGCCGCGCTGCAAAAAGGGTTGTCAGCGATAGGATCCGGTCTTGACCGGACAATCAAGAGCGGCAAGTGTAGTGATGAAGACAAGCGGTCCATCCTGTCGCGCATCGAGGCGACGACGGACATGTCCAGGCTTACCGAAGCGGATTTCGTGATCGAAGCCGCCACCGAGAATGTCGAGCTGAAACTGCGCATTCTGAAGGAACTGGAAAATGTGGCAAAGCCAGGCTGCATCATCGCCACCAACACCTCGTCGGTCTCGGTGACGAAGCTCGCGGCGGCACTGGCGCAACCCGAGCGCTTCGTGGGCATGCACTTCTTCAATCCGGTCCCGGTGATGTCGCTGGTGGAAATCGTTCGCGGCATGCACACCAGCGACGCGACATTCGAAACAACCAGGCAGCTTTCGGAGAAGATCGGCAAGTCTCCGATCGCTGTCAGGAACTCGCCAGGCTTCGTCGTGAATCGCATACTGATACCGATGATTAACGAGGCGATCTTCACTCTGCAGGAGGGCCTGGCGACCGCGGCGGAAATCGATGCCGGCATGAAGCTCGGCGCCAATCATCCTATTGGCCCGCTCGCGCTGGCTGATCTGATCGGCCTCGATACCTGCCTGGCGGTGATGGAAGTGTTCTACCGGGACCTCAATGATCCGAAGTACCGCCCGGCGCCGCTGCTGAAGGAAATGGTTGATGCCGGCCTGCTGGGAAGGAAAGCGGGAAGAGGTTTTCACAGTTATCGATAATCGCAAGAACACGCTGCCGGCGCATTACCGGCGGTGGCCTTGTCACCCGCCCACTGAAAGTGATTCGGCCGGGCATGCAAACAGCTACACTCTGTGTTTACTTCAGCTTTTGTGGTTCAAGAGCGGGGAAGTGGACATACTCGTGGCGACCGACGTAGCGGCGCGCGGGTTGGACATCGACGACCTGCCGCATGTCGTGAACTTCGACTTGCCTATCGTTGCCGAAGACTATATCCACCGTACAGGCCGCACCGGGCGCGCCGGCGCAAGCGGCGAAGCGGTGTCGCTGGTGTGCGCGGATGAAGTGCAATTGCTGTCGGCAATCGAAACCGTGCTTCGGCAGACTTTGGATCGAATCGACGAACCCGGCTTCGAACCTGCCCATCGCGTGCCGATGACCGATGCGCGCGGGCAGGTGTTGAAGAAGTCGAAGAAACCCAAGAAGTCCAAGCTCGCCAAAGCCGCGACTGCTACATGATCAGACGCTCGCCATGATGCATCGCATACCCGTCGTTCCCGCAAGCGAGGTCGAGTTCTCCGCGATTCGCGCGCAAGGCGCGGGCGGTCAGAACGTCAACAAGGTGTCCAGCGCCGTGCATCTGCGTTTCGATATCCGCGCATCATCGCTACCCGATCAGGTGAAAGAGCGATTGCTGGCGTTGAACGATCAGCGCATCACGAAGGAGGGCGTTGTCGTCATCAAGGTGCAGACGCACCGCAGCCAGGAAAAGAACAAGGAAGAAGCCCTGCAGCGCTTGCAGGAAATGGTGTCCGGCATCGCCGTGCCGCCACGTGCCCGCCGCGCGACGAAACCGACGCGCAGCTCGCAGCAGAAGCGCCTCGAAAAGAAAACGATGCGCGGCCAGATCAAGGCAATGCGGGGGAAGATGATTCCTTGATCACGCCAATGCTGCTTTCGCCGCCTCTTCCGGCGACAAGCCGTCATAGAACATGTCGGTGAACCACTCCACGTTTTCCTCGATATGTTCCTGCGCCTCTGCTAGCGTGGCCCCGCCTTTGACAAGAAATCCTTCCACCTCGGTACACCACTGGATCAGGGCTTCGGTTTCCGGATCGAGTTTTTCTTTCTTCGCCATCATGTTTTCCTTCATGCAAAAAAGGT
>DASVLM010000637.1:0-3399 GCA_036384875.1 Noviherbaspirillum sp. | reverse complement strand
GGATGTTCTGGCGCGTCGTGAAGTGGCCATAGCCGCGGTCGTACTTGCGGGCGATGTACGCGAGCTTGCGCAACTGCGTCGACGACAGCATGCCGTACGGAATGGCGATGCGGTACATGTACACATGGCGCTGCATGTAGAGTCCGTTCTGCAAGCGCAGCGGCAAGAACTCTTCTTCGGTCAGTTCATCGGCGAGGCGACGGCGAACCTGATCGCGGAATTGGGCGATGCGTTCCTTGACGATCAAATGATCATATTGGTCGTAGCGATACATCAGTCAGTCCATTCTTAAAAAACCAGTTTCGCGGCTACTGCTGTCAGCGTAGTTGCCAGCAGGCCGCGCAGAATTTTTTCGGGAATCGCACGCGCTGCGAGCGATCCGATGGTGATGCCGGGCACCGAGCCCAGCAGCAGTGTGGCAAGCAATTCCCAGTCGATCGAACCGAGCCACCAGTGGCCGAATGCCGCGATGGCGGTCAGCGGCACGGCGTAGGCGATGTCGGTACCGGCGATCTCGGCCGGGGACAGGCGAGGATACAGCAACACAAGGATAGTTGCACCAATGGCACCTGCGCCAATCGAGGAAATCGTCACCAGCGTGCCGAGCACGGCGCCGACCAGAACGGTAGCTGCGGCGAGCGTCGTTCCCTGCAATTGCTTTTCGGGATGGGCGGCCACCCATTTCTGCATGCGGCCGCGGAACAACAGGGCGACTACTGTGAGCAGGACGGAGCAGGCGATGGAATAGCGGATGATTTGGGCGATTTCCTTGTCCAGCGCGCCGAAATATTTCAATCCCAGCGTGGCGAACAGTGCTGCCGGGAGGGCGCCGAGGCAAAGCAGTCGCACAATATTCCAGCGTACCGTGCCGCGCAGGCGATGTGCGAAGGTGCCTGCGGCCTTGGTGGTGGAGGCGAACGCGAGGTCGGTACCGACGGCGACCGTCGGGGAAACGCCGAACATGAGGGTCAGCAGCGGCGTCATCAGCGAACCGCCGCCGACGCCGGTCAGACCGACCAGCGCGCCCACTGCAAATCCGGAAATCACATAAGTAAGAGTCATGTCACCTCGCCCAAAGGAGAGTGAATCGTAATAAACTTATTCCTTATTCCAAACTACTTAGTATTTATTTGCTTATATGCCCTTTTGGTATAAACAAGCTGATTGCTTGAATAAGCAAATGAGTCACCGGAAATAATGAATCTTCATCAACTCCGCTTCGTCCGCGAAGCTGTCCGCCAGAACTTCAATCTGACGGAAGCCGCCAAGGCGCTTTACACGTCCCAGCCGGGCGTTTCCAAGGCGATCATCGAGCTGGAAGAGGAACTCGGGGTGGATATCTTCACGCGGCACGGCAAGCGCATACGCGGCCTGACCGAGCCGGGGAGGGCGGTCCTGCAGTCGGTAGAGCTGATCATGCAGGAAATCGACAGCCTCAAGCGCATAGGCAAAGAGTTCGCCGCGCAGGACAGCGGCAGCTTCACGATCGCGACCACGCACACGCAGGCGCGCTATGCGCTTCCCAAGGTCGTGCACGCGTTCACGCAAAAATACCCGAAGGTAAGATTGTCTTTATTGCAAGGTAATCCGAAGCAGATTGCGGAAATGGTCTTGAAGGACCAGGCAGACATGGCAATTGCCACCGAGGCAATTGCTACTGTTGATGGTTTGGTAACGCTGCCATGTTATCAATGGGAGCATGTGGTTGTCGTGCCGCCGGAGCATCCGCTGCTGAAATCGAAGCCGATCACGCTGGAGGAAATCGCCACTTTCCCGTTGATTACCTACGACGCAGCATTCAGCGGGCGCGGCAAGATAGATCATGCCTTTTCGATCCGCTCTCTCAAGCCTGACGTCCTGCTCGAAGCAATCGACGCCGACGTGATCAAAACCTATGTCGAACTCGGCATGGGCGTCGGCATTATTGCCGGCATGGCATTTGACGAGGAAAGGGACAAGGGTTTGCGCGCCATTCCCGTGGGCCATTTGTTCGGTACCAACGTTTCCCGAGTGGCATTGAAGCAGGGCGCTTATTTGCGCAGCTATGTATACAGTTTCATCGAACTGCTGACGCCGACGCTGAACCGCAAGCTGATCGAGCAGGTGATGAGTGGCGAAAAGGACACCTACGAGCTGTGAAGGTGCTTGCAGGTTGGCCGCTTGCCGGACGCGGATCGCCTGCACAAATGAAAAGAGCCGCCAGCCGGCGACTCTTTAATTGGATCTTCCCGCCTTGCCTCAGGCAGCCAGGCGCCGATTCTCCCGGCAGCCGTCGAGCAGGAAGGCAAGGCTGACCACCAGCACCAGTTCGCCTTCCGCAGAACGCGCGGTGCCGTTCACGCCATGTACCGACATGGCGGTCAGCGGCTTGATCACCAGGTCGGCGGTGCCGTCCACCGCTTCCACCGCGACGATGTAGGGCTGCGGTGCCGCGATCACGACACCGACTTTTTCCTTGCACGGCTCGTAGCCGAGGATGGTGGAAAGCGATCGCACCGCCAGCGGCCGGCCCTGGTCGCGCAGCACGGGTGCGCCGCCGACTTCATCGAATTCTTCCGGCAGCTCGACGACGCGTTGTACTGCCACCATCGGTAGGGCGAGCGCCGCGCCGGAGGTGCGTACCAACATTGTTGGAACAATCGACAGTTCGATCGGCAGGCGAATGGTAAAGCGTGTTCCTTCCCCGATCACCGAGTCGATGCGGATCGCGCCGCGATGCTTTTCGACGGCGGTCTTCACCACGTCCATGCCGACGCCGCGGCCAGAGACGCTCGATGCCACTTCCTTGGTCGAGAAGCCGGGCAGGAAGATCAGTTGCAGGGCTTCTTCCGTCGTCGCCGCCTGCGACTCGCTGATCAGTCCCTTGGACAAGGCCTTGGTGCGAATGCGCTGCGGGTCCATGCCCTTGCCGTCGTCCGACACTTCGATCATGACGCTGCTGCCTTCCTGCCATGCCTTCAGCAGGATGGTAGCTTTCGCTGCCTTGGTGGTGGCGCCGCGCTCTTCGGCAGTTTCGATGCCATGGTCCAGCGCATTGCGCAGCATGTGCACCAGCGGGTCGTAAAGGCTGTCGACGACGACGCGGTCCACTTCGGTTTCCGCGCCCTCGATCACCAGTTCGACTTCCTTGCTGAGATCCTTCGCAAGTTCACGGACCAGTCGGGGGAATTTCTGGAACAGGCGGCCGACCGGTTGCATGCGGGTCGACAGCGTGGCGCGCTGCAGCTCGGTGGAGTAGCGGGAGGCGCGGCTCAGGGTTTCCTGCAGCGTCGACATCAGGGCGGCGGCGGTGCCCTCGAACTTGAACTGCTGGAGCTTTTCCAGGAGCACGGCAGCCTGGTTGGCGGCTTGCACTGATTCGCCGGCTACTTCCAGCAACGCGTCGAGCTTGACTGCATC